>JAURLF010000145.1 GCA_030831375.1 Gaiellales bacterium
GCTGGAGGTGGCCTCGTCGAGGATCAAGAGGCGCGGATCGACGAGCAGCGCGCGGGCGAACGCGATCAGCTGCCGCTGGCCGATCGAGAGCCGGCCGCCGCGCTCCTGCACGGGCGTGTCGTAGCCGTCGGGGAGCTCGTCGATGAAGGCGTCGGCGCCGACCTCGCGGGCCGCGGCCGCCACCTCGGCGCGGGTCGCGTCGGGGCGGCCGAAGGCGATGTTGTCGTGGATGGTGCCGTTGAAGAGGAAGCCCTCCTGCGGCACGATCGCGATCTGGCGGCGCAGCGACTCCTGCGTGGCGCGGCGCACGTCCGTGCCGTCGATCAGGATGCGGCCCGCCTGCGGGTCGTAGAAGCGCGCGAGCAGCTTGATGATGGTTGACTTGCCGGCGCCCGTGTGGCCGACGAGGGCGACGGTCTGGCCGGCCTGGACGGCGAGGTCGAGGCCCTCGAGGACGGGCCGCTCGGGGTCGTAGCCGAAGCGGACGTCCTCGAAGGCGACGGCGCCCGCGATCTCGGGCAGCGCGATCGCGTCGTCCGCGTCGGCGATGGTGGGCGCGTCGTCCATCACGTCGAGGATCTTGTCGAGCGCGGCGGAGCCCGCGAGGAACGTGTTGTAGACCTGGCTGAGCTGCTGGACGGGGTCGAAGAAGCTCGCGAGGTAGCCGATGAAGGCGACGAGGACGCCGATCTCGATCGCGCCGTCGACGTACAGGAAGCCGCCGTAGCCGAACACGATGCAGGTGGCGACCGCGGCGAGGATCTCGACCGTGGGGAAGTACCAGCCGCTGGAGGTGACGGTGCGGTGGTTGGCGTCGCGGTACGACTGGTTGAGCTCGCCGATCTGGGCGCGGCTCGATCCCTCCCGCCGGTAGGCCTGGATCACGCGGATGCCGTTGAGGTCCTCCTGCAGCGCCGCGGTGACCAGGCCCAGGCGCTGGCGCATCTGCCCGTAGGCGCGCGCCGACTGGCCGCGGAAGACGAACGTCATCACGGCCATCAGGGGGAAGACGACGATCGTGGCGAGCGCGAGGCGCCAGTCGAGGACCAGCAGGATGCCGCCCGCCACCACCAAGGTGAGGACGTTGCGCACCGTCGAGGTGATGCCGTCGGTGACGAGCTGCTGGAGCGCCTCGACGTCGTTCGTCAGGCGCGAGATCAGGACGCCCGTGCGGCGCCGCTCGAAGTAGCCGAGGCTGAGGGTCTGCAGGTGCCGGAAGAGGTCGACGCGCAGGTCGTTGAGGACGCGCTCGCCGACCCAGCCGGTCAGGTAGGTCTCGATGCGGCTAAGGCCGATGCCGGCGACGCCGATCGCGACGACGACGCCGGCGATCCCGACGAGCAGGCGCGTGTCGCCGGGGATGATCGCCGAGTCGATCGCGGTCTTCAGGAGCAGCGGCAGCGCGAGCGTGCAGCCCAGCACCCCGAACATCGCGAGGATGGCGCCGAGCAGGCGCAGCCGGTACGGGCGCACGTAGACGCCGAGCCGGCGCACGTTGCGCAGGCCCTTCTTGCGCAGGCCACGGCCCGACGCGACCTCGCCGCCCGCCGGTCCCCAGCCGCGGCTCATGCGGAGGCCTCCTCGTGCTCGACGGGCATCAGCACGTGGTCGCCGTCGGCGCTGACGAAGCGCCGCTCGACGAGGCCGTGGTCGTGGATCTCGCGGTACACGCCGGACGAGCGGATCAGCTCGTCGTGCGTGCCGTCGGCCACGACGCGGCCGTCCTCGAGCACGACGATGCGGTCGGCGAGCGCGATCGTGGAGAGGCGGTGGGCGATGATCAGGGTGGTGCGGCCCCGCATCACCTCCTCGAGGGCGAGCCGGATGCGCGCCTCCGTGGAGGCGTCGACCGACGCGGTGGCGTCGTCGAGGATCAGGATGCGCGGGTCGAGGAGCAGCGCGCGCGCGATCGCGATGCGCTGGCGCTGGCCGCCCGACAGGGTCAGGCCGCGCTCGCCGACGAGGGTGCCGTAGCCGTCGGGGAGCTCCTCGATGAAGCCGGCGGCCTGCGCGCGCTGCGCGGCCAGGCGGACCTCGTCGTCGGTCGCGTCGGGGCGGCCGAAGGCGATGTTGTCGCGGATCGACGCGGAGAACAGGTACGTGTCCTCGGCGACGATGCCGATCGCGCCGCGCAGCTCGTCGAGGCGCAGGCGCCGCACGTCGACGCCCTCCACGAGGACGCGGCCCCGGTCGGCGTCGTAGAAGCGCGGCACGAGCTGCGTCAGCGTCGTCTTGCCGGATCCCGTCGGGCCGATGATGGCCACGGTCGAGCCGGGCGCGACCGCGAGGTCCACACCGCGGATCACGGGGCGCTCGGGGTCGTAGCCGAAGACGGCGCCCTCGAAGCGGATCGCACCGCCGCCCGCCGGCAGGGGCTCCGCGTCGGCGGGCTCCGTCACGTCGGTCGGCATGTCGAGGATCTGGAAGATGCGCTCCGACGAGGCGATGAAGCGCTGCGTGTCGCCGATCCAGCCGCCGAGCATGCGCAGCGGCATCACCATCAGGGCCACGAGCAGGCCGTAGGTGACGAAGTCGCCGAGGCTCATCGAGCCCCGCACCACGGCGTAGCCGCCGACGCCGATCAGGAGCGCGATCGAGATGGTGGGCAGGAAGTCCATGATCGGCACGTAGATCGAGCGCAGCCGCGTCGCCTCGACGTTGAGGGTGAAGACGCGCTCGGTGCGGTCGTCGAAGCGGCCGACCTCGCGGTCCTCCTGCCCGAACGCCTTGATCACGCGCACGCCGACGACGCTCTCCTCGGCCTGCGTCGTCACCTCCGCCAGGGCCTGCTGGGCCTCGGCGGTGACGGGGTGGACGCGGCGCGCGTACATCACGGCGAGGACGACGAGCGGCGGCACGATCACCAGCACCATCAGCGCCACCCACGCGTTCATCCACAGGAGCACGCCGGTGACGGCGGCGACGGTGACGATGTGCTGGGTGAAGAAGAGAATCCCGTAGCCGAGGTAGAGGCGCAGCGTCGTCAGGTCGACGGTGGCGCGGCTCATGATCTGCCCCGTCTGGTTGCGGTCGAAGAACGGGAACGACAGGGACAGCAGGTGGTGGTAGACGAGGTTGCGCAGGTCGCGCTCGATGTCGACGGCCATCGTGCCGGCGATGATGCGGCGCAGGTACATGACGATGAAGCGGCCGACGGCGAGGGCGAGGATCAGCCCGATCAGGTAGCGCAGCTGCTCCGTGTCCTTCGGGCGCATCGCCTCGTCGACGACGCGCCCCGTCGCCCACGGGATCGAGATCGTCAGGCCCTGCCCGGCGATCGCCAGCACGATCGAGATGATCAGCGCGGTGCGGTGCGCGCGCACGAGCCCGACGCCGCGGCGCAGGGTCGGCCAGAAGCGCGCGTCGGCGCCGGAGGTGAGTTCGCGGGGGTGCTGGTCCATGCTCGGGCGCGCGGCGCCCACACAGGTCAACGCCCGAGGGGCCGCGCGGCTTCCCGAAGCATGCCTAGCGCAGCCCGAAGTGCGCGTCGACGAGCTCGGCCGCCTCGGCGTGGCGCGACTCGTCGACGAACAGGATGCGCGGCCCGCCGCCGAGGAAGTCGGGCGCGTCGAGGCCGGGCTGGCGCTGGATGACGACGTCGATGCCCGCCTCGGCGAGGAGGCCCGCGATCATCTCCGCCTCGGTCAGGTTCGGGGCCCAGGTGAGGCGCCTCACCGCTCCTCGCGCCCCCCGCCTTTGACCAGCGCCGGCGCCCCCTTCTCCCGGAACGGCACCTCGACGAGGTCGAGGTCGCGCGGCACCACGGTGTCGGGGTGGATGGCGCGCGCCTCCTCCTCGACGAGCCGCGGCGAGGCCCGCATCGAGACGTGCGTGAGGGCCAAGAGGCGCACGCGCGCCTCGTGGGCGAGCTCGGCCGCCTCGCGCGCCGTCGAGTGGTGCGTGTCGCGGGCGCGGTCGAGGTCCTCGTCGAGGAACGTCGCCTCGTGGACGAGCAGGTCGCAGTCGACGGCGCGCGCGAGGATCGCGTCGCAGGGGCGCGTGTCGCCCGAGAAGACGAGGGTGCGACCGTGACGCGTATCGCCGACGAGGCCCGCGGGCTCGACGACGGTGCCGTCGTCGAGGGTGACGGCCTCGCCGCGCTGGAGCGCCCCGAACAGCGGCCCGAAGGGCACGCCCGCGGCGGTGGCGGCATCGGCGTCGAAGCGGCCCGGGCGGTCGTCCTCGACGAGCGCCCAGCCCACGCTCGGCACGCGGTGGCGCGTGCCGACCGCCTCCAGCCGGTAGCCGTCGCCCTGCACCTCCTGGCCCGGCTCGAGCTCGACCGCGGCGAACGGGTACGGGAGGCGGCCGATCACGGGCTGCAGCTGGTCGAGGACGCGCGCGATGCCCTCCGGGCCGTAGAGGGCGAGCGGGGCGGTGCGCTCGCGCAGCGCGAACGTGCGCAGGAGGCCCGGCAGGCCGAGGATGTGGTCGGCGTGGCCGTGCGTGATCAGGATCACGTCCACGTCCGAGAGGCCCGCGACGGACTGCAGCAGGCGCCGCTGCGTGCCCTCGCCGCAGTCGACGAGGATGCGCTCGCCGCCGCGGCGCACGAGCGTCGCGGCGGTCTGCCGGCGCGCGGACGGCACGGAGCCGGCCGTGCCGAGGAAGATGACGTCGAGGTCCACCGCGGGGGAAGCGTAGAAGGCGCCGGGAAGGGCGGGGCTACGAGGCCGTCAGGGCCTCGGCGATGCGCTTGACGAGGGCCCGGTCGGCCGCCGCCGGGTCGAACACGACGGCGTCCGAGTAGAGCTCGAAGGCCCTCGAGGCGTCGCCCGCGGCGAGGGCGGCCTTGGCCCTGGCGAGGGTGGCCTCCGCGGCGTCCGCGCGGACCGCGGCCAGCCGCGTCGGGGCGTCGGCGAAGCCGCCGAGGCCCGTGAAGCCGTCGATCGCCTCCTGCCAGTCGCCGGCCGCGTAGGAGGCCTCTGCGCGGTCGTACGCGTTCTGCGACGCGAAGCTCTGGTTGGCGACGGCGCTCGTGTGCGCGTTGACCTGCGCGACCATGATCTTCTGGGCGGTGGCCTGCACCTGGCCGAGATCGGGGCGGATCTGCATCGCCTGGTCGATCGACGCGCGCGCGCCGGCGAGGTCGCCCGCGTTCAGCTGCGTCTCCGCCTGGATCGACAGGTTGACGGCGTCGCGGACCTGGCCGCGGTTGCGGACCCAGTCGCGCGCCGGGTTGACGACCGCCACGGACGCGACGGCGAGCAGGACCAGCATCAGGAGCGCGCCCATGATCCGCCCGCGCGGCACGAGCCGCGGCACCCAGCGGTCGAGCCAGTGCGCCTGCCGCCAGGCGAGCCACGCGCCGATCAGGATGACGGGCACGAAGACGGCGGCCGCGATCCGGCTCGTGGCGGCCGCCGCGGCGAGGGCGACGAGGCCGAGGCCGACGGCGCCCTGCAGCGCGTAGCGGTTCGTCGGGCGCAGCACCACCACCCCGTCGGTGCCGACGTCGCCCGGGGCCGGGCGGCAGCGCACGCCGTGGCGCTTGAGGACGTCCTCGGCGAAGTCGAGCGGCTCGCGCTCCGCCTCCGCGATTTCCTCGTCGGTCGCGTCGTCGGGGAGCGGCTCCGGGTCGTAGGGCAAAGGCAGGAGCTCCAAGAGGTCGCCGACCCGCATCGACAGCCCCGCCTCGCCCGCGTCGGCGGCGCGCTGGCGCAGATGCTGCGCGCGGGAGCGCAGCTCGCCCCACGTGATCCGCTCCGGAGCCATCGTCGCCATCCGGGTGGGAGCATACCGGCTGGGCGCCCGCATCCGGACGGCGGGCATCATGCCCAGCGCTCCTCGTCGGGACGCCACGTTCCTGTTGCGGTGCCGGCCAGGACGGGAGTGAGGAACCGGCCGGCGATCGCGTGCGCCTCCGCGAAGCCGATGCCGGCGTGCATGGTCGCGCGGTCCCAGCGTCGGGACCAATCGTCCAGAGCGGTGGGGTCGAGGGCGAGTCGGGCGGGAAGTGGTCGGGCGAGACTCCCCCGGCGTAGGCGTGTTGCCGCTTCGTCGGCGAGTGCACGGGTGAGATCGGTCGCGGGGACGTCACGGATCTGCTGTGCGGACATGGCGATGTCGGCGAGGTCGCGGGCGCGTGTCGAGTGCGCGCGGCGGGCGCCGTGGATCTCGAACATCGCACATGTCTTCTGGGCCAGCTGGTGGGCGATGGGGATGACCGGCAGGCCCGGGATCCCGTCGACCTCGGCGAGCCCCGTCAGCGGCTGAAGGCGCTCCGGGTGCTCGATCGGCGGCGGCGCCGTGGCGACCGCGATGTCGATCGGGAATGCCGCCCAGGCCGTGGAGCCGAGCGCCGCCACCGCTCGGAGCTCGACGACGTCGCCGTCGACCAGAGTCCGGTCGGCATCGCGCGGCGCGGTGAGCTCGTAGCGCAGGAAATCGCCGCACGCGACCGTGGCGGCGCCGGCGATCGCGTTCCGCACGTCGCCAGCTGTCCGGTCGAGCGCGGGGACGACGAGATCGACGTCAGCCGAGGTGCGACTCCGCGCGAGACGCAGGGTCAGTGCGACGCCGCCGCACAGGGCCCATGGGGCGTCGAGTCCGACGGTCAGGCGCACGAGCAGCCGCCGAAAGGCGATCTCGGTCAGGCGCCGACTCGCCTGCTCGCGGGGGAAGCGGTCGCGGATGCGATCTGAGAGCCCCTGGCGGGTAGCCTGCGCGCTGTCCCACGGCCACGGTGGGTCTAGGTCTCCCACGCCGCCATCGCGATCTCGAGCGCCTCGGCCACGAGCGGGTCGCTGCGTCGTCGGCGGGCGCGGGCGGCCCGCTCGACGGCCGCCGCGGCGACACCGGCGTCCGGGAAGGCGTCGCGCACGGCCCGCGCGATGTGGTCCGGATCGTCCCCGGCAGCGACGAGGTCCACGACGGTGCGCGCCGGCGTCGTGACGGGGACGCCGAGGCCGCCGACCTCGAGCACCTCCCAATCGTCGGGTCCGAGCGGGGCGACGTGGATGCATAGGTCCTGGCGCCGGCTGCCCTGGCGGGCCTGCGTGATCTCGGGTCGCTCGGGCAGCGCCGTGCCGATCGCGTGGATCGCCGCGGCACTCGCGTGACTGACGACCGCCCGTGGCGGGCGGTCCGTCGACGGCAGTTGCTCGACGGCGAGCCATGCGCTGACGACGTCGTCGTGGGGGTGGTCGGCGCGCCCCAGCGCCACGGCGTACACGCCGTGGCGCGCTCTCCGCATCAGTCCGCGTCGCGCGAGCCGGTCGAGATCGCGGGCGGGCACGCCCACGGCGCGAGCCTGTCCCGTGGTCACGAATCCCGCTTGGTCGCAGGCGATCGGGTTGATCGCGTTGATGACGGCAGCCTGTCGCACGTGCTAAGTGTAGAGCGAAATTACCACTGAGAGGGTGTTTTGCAGGAGTACCGGATCCGCACGGGTTCATCGCGTTCGTGCACTCGGTGCGCACGGGGTTCCACGGGGGCCGTGCGCCACGCATGCAGGCGACACTGGCGGGCGACCGCCCTCGCACTATGCTGCCCGCATGACCACCGAGCGGCAGCGCAGGAAGCAGGAGCGGTTTCGTCGGCACGGAGTCGAGCGACCCCGCTCGCCCCAGATCGACGAGAAGGAGGCGCGCCAGGCCTCCGAGGACGAGCGCAAGTCCGCCAAGGGCAGGAAGGGCGGCTCGCGCTCGCGCGCCTCGTCGGCGCCGCGCGGCCGCAAGCCCGTGCCGTTCCCGACGATCAGGCGGGCGCTGACGCGCGCGCCGATCTTCGGCCTGATCTGGTTTGTCCTGATGCGCTTCCTCCTCTCGGGCGGCCAGACCACGCCCGCCGAGGACGCCGTCCAGGCCCTGATCCTGACGGGCGTGATGATCCCGCTCCTGTTCCTCACCGACTCGATCACGTACCGCCTCGCGAACCGGCGCGGCCTGCCCGTGCAGGAGCGCCCCCGCGACGGCTACCTCGGCTTCCGCAAGTAGGGCCGGAGCGGCGCGGCTGCGGACGGGGCCCGTGCGACGGGCGTTCTGCGCCCGGATTCGGTGAAACAGCAGCATCCAAGCCAAACCGGCCTGTGCATTTCGATTAGTCGGGGGTGTACATCTCGATGAGTACGGGGTGTGCATCTCGATGAGTTCGGTCCTCGAGGTGGCGGTCGACCGCGCGTGTTCGCCCCCGCGACTGCGGCCGAACCACGGGCACGGAGGCGTTGCACCGCGTCCGGATCCGGACGCGGAGCGCGCGTCCCCCGACGCGCCCTGACGCGTCGTGCGCGCCCGTCCGCGCGCACGCCGCGCGCGACGGTGCGAGCGGCGTGCGCGCGGCCGCGGGCACGCTCAGCGCATGCGTCGCGCCCAGGCCGCCCTCGAGCTCGTCGTCCTCCTCGGCCTGCTCGCCCTTGCCGGGGTGCTCGTCGCGGCTGCGGCGCGCGCCGACGGCGCGGGCTGGGCGCGGCGCATCGTGCACGCGCTGCCGGGCGAGCGGCCCGAGCGCCGCGACGACCGCTGGGCGCTGCGCTCCGACCGCTACGGGCCGCTCCTGCGCCGCTACGCCCCGACCCTCGTCCTCGAGCGCGATCGCTGGGGCGAGGACCGGGCCGTGCCCGTCGACGTCGCGGTCTGCCGGCGGCCCGCCTGCGCGGCGCTCGGCACGGGCGTCGCCGTCGCGTACACGCACGTCGTCGACCGGCCCGGCGTCACGTACCTCCAGTACTGGCTGTACTACCCGGACTCGCGCACCACGCACGCCCCCGTCAAGGGCCTGCAGGGGTACCACCGCGACGACTGGGAGGGCGTGATCGTGCGCGTCACCGACACGGGCGCGGCGGCGGTGCGCGTCACGGCGCACCAGGGCGTCGTCGGGCTGCGGCCCTGGTGGGCGGGCGACCCGGGCTGGCGGCCCGTGACGGGCCGGCCGCGCGTCTACCGCGCATCCGGCTCGCACGCGATGGGCTTCGCCCCGGTCGGGATCGACGCGCCCCTCGACCGCTGGAACGGCACCCTGGCCGAGCTCGCCGGGGCGCGCCTCAGGCTGCTCCCGGCCGACTCCGCGCCGGCGCTGCGTCTGCGCTACGACCCTGCGGCGGCGCCGCCGTGGCGCAAGCGCCTGTGGCGCGATCCGACCGCGCAGACGACCGGCGGCTGAGCCGGCGGCAGCTGTGGGTGCCGGCGGCCGGCGGGAGCTCCTTGTGGCGGCTAGGCTCCGCGCAGAACCACGCTCGAGAGGAGAGATGATGGACGACGTTGATGTCGCCGACGCGCAGTCGCGGCGGCGCTTTCTGACCGGTGCCGCCGGAGCGGCGGTCGGCGTCGGGGTGCTGGGGGTGGCGGCGCAGCCCGCCGCGGCCCGGCCGTCCCGACGCCGGAAGGAGGCGGCGCCTGATCGGGCACGCCCCGCGCACCGGCATTTCCGGCGCGACCTGTTCGAGAACGCGCCCAAGGGCCGCATGGTCGTCCGGCTCGCGGACGGGCCCGTGACGCTGGAGATCGATTCGATCGAGCCGCTGGGAGTCGCGGAGGATGCGCGTTCCGGGTCGGCGCTGTGGCGCGACGCCTTCAGCGTCAAGCTGTCGGGGCCGAAGGGAACCGACATCCCGCAGGGCACGCACCGGGTGTCGATCGGCGCCCGTCGCTTCGATCTCTTCATCGTGCCCGTCCTGAGCCGCGGTGCGGGGCGGCGCTACGAGGCGATCATCAACCGCGCCCACTATCGGAGGGTCCATGCCTAGCGACGAGGAGTACATCGGGTCGATCGGGATGACGGCGTTCAACTACGCCATCGA
>JAURLF010000146.1 GCA_030831375.1 Gaiellales bacterium
CGGATGAAGCGCAGGACGGGCGTGTTGCGCAGGCTCAGCTCCGCGTTGATGGCGCCCTGCAGGACGGGACGCGCGGCCTCGAGACCGTCCAGCGCCCGCCCCTGCGCGCGCTCGGTGCCGTGCAGCTGCACGAAGACATCTGCGACGGCGGTGTCCTTCGAGGCGCGCACCTCGACGACGGTGACGGCGCGCAGCCGAGGGTCGTTGAGGCGCGCGATGCGCTCGCCGATCACCTCGCGCAGCAGGTGGTCGATGCGCCGACCGCGCTCCTTGCCTCCGCGCTTCACTCGAGATCCTCCGGGGTGACCATCCGCGCCTGGACGATCCCGACTGTCACGTCGCGCTCGTCGAGCCACCGCTCCAGACGCTGCAGGTGATCGTCGCAGCCCGCCTGCGTCTGCTGGGCGCAGGCGACGAGCAGCGCGCCGCGCTGGGGTGTGTCACGATCGCCGACTTCGCACACGCTCGCGCCGAAGCGCTCCGCGAGCCCGCTGCGCAGCCGCGCGAGCGCGCTGCGGCGGTCCTTGAGCGAAGCAGACCCCGGCAGCCGCACCTCGAGCTCCGCGATGGCGACGAATCCGCGATCCATGACCCGTAGGCTAGCCCGCCCGCGGCGGCAGCCTCGCCGTGAGCCGCAGCCGTTCCAGCTCGCGGGGGCTGACGGGGCGCCACGCACCGACGGCGAGGGCGTCGAGTTCGAGGCCCGCGAGACGGGTGCGGGTCCCATCGCGGTCGACCCTCTGCTTCAGAGGGTGGCGGGCGTCGGACAGGCGCCGAGCCAGTCTGGGATCGGCGAGCAGCAGCTCGAGGCCGCCTCCGGACACGGGCAGCGGCAGCACCGGATACAGCTCCCCCGGGTGCACCAGTGCAAGCGGGGTGCCAGCCGCACGGTGCAGCACCGCGCCCGTGGGGCCGGGGCCGAGGGCCTCCCCGTCTACGAGCACCACCTGGCCGAGTACGACCTTCACGGCTGGGTCCGCCACGGCGGTGCCGTCGATGCTCACGCGGCCGCTGCGGACGAGACCCTCGACCTCGCGGCGCGTGCCGAGCCCGGCGGCGGCCAGGTAGCGGTTGAGCCGGACCGCGCCGGCCATCCGCGGGTTAGGCGGATTCCTCGGCGGGCGAGTCGATCGAGGCGTGCCCGCCGGTGGTGACGAGCGTCGGGCGGAGGCCCCGCTCGATGGTGTCGGCCGTGACGATGCAGCGGCTGATGTCGGAGCGGCTCGGCAACTCGAACATCACGTCCGTGAGGGCGTTCTCGATGATCGAGCGCAGGCCACGCGCTCCGGTCTCGCGCTCGAGCGCCTTGTCGGCGATCGCCCACAGGGCGTCCTCGTGGAAGACGAGCTCCGTGTGGTCGTACTCGAAGAAGCGCTGATACTGCTTGGTGAGCGCGTTCTTCGGCTCGACGAGAATGCGCACGAGGTCGTCGCGGTCGAGCTGGTGGACGGCGGTGATGATCGGCATGCGCCCGACGAACTCGGGGATCAGGCCGAACTGGACGAGATCCTCAGGCCGCACCTCCTGCAGGACCTCGGCGCCCTCGACGCGTCCGATGCGGGCGATGTCCGCGCCGAAGCCGACGCTGTTCCTGCCCACGCGACGCTCGACGATCCGGTCGAGGCCCGCGAACGCACCGCCGCAGATGAACAGGATGTTCGTCGTGTCGATCGAGAGGAACTCCTGGTGCGGGTGCTTGCGACCGCCCTGCGGCGGCACGGAGGCGACGGTGCCCTCGAGGATCTTCAGGAGCGCCTGCTGCACGCCCTCGCCCGACACGTCCCGCGTGATCGACGGGTTCTCGGACTTGCGGGCGACCTTGTCGACCTCGTCGATGTAGATGATCCCGGTCTCGGCCTTCTTGATGTCGTAGTCGGCGGCCTGGATCAGCTTGAGCAGAATGTTCTCCACGTCCTCGCCGACGTAGCCGGCCTCGGTCAGCGCGGTGGCGTCCGCGATCGCGAACGGCACGTCGAGGATGCGCGCAAGGGTCTGCGCCATCAGCGTCTTGCCGCAGCCCGTCGGGCCGAGCAGCAGGATGTTCGACTTGCCGAGCTCGACGCCGTCCTCGGCGTCGGACTCCGTGGCCATGCGGACGCGCTTGTAGTGGTTGTAGACGGCGACGGCCAGCATCCGCTTGGCCTCCTCCTGCCCCACCACGTAGTCGTTGAGGACGTCCCAGATCTCCTGCGGGGCCGGCAGCGAGCGCCCCTCCAGCGACGTCGGGGCCTTCAGCTCCTCGTCGATGATCTCGTTGCAGAGATCGATGCACTCGTCGCAGATGTAGACCCCGGGCCCGGCGATCAGCTTGCGCACCTGGCGCTGCGTCTTGCCGCAGAAGGAGCAGAGCAGCTGCTCGCCGGTGTCCCCCGTGCGGGTCATCTCAGCGGTGCTCGATCACCTGGTCGATGATGCCGTACTCCTTGGCCTCCTCGGCGCTCATGAAGTTGTCGCGCTCGGTGTCCTGCTTGACCTTCTCGGCGGGCTGACCCGTGTTCTCGGCCAGCAGCCGGTCGAGGTTCCGGCGCATGTCGATGATCTCGCGGGCGTGGATCTCGATGTCGGTCGCCTGACCCTGGAAGCCTGCGGAGACCTGGTGGATCAGGATCTTGGAGTTCGGCAGCGCCATCCGCTTGCCCTTGGCGCCGCCGGCCAGCAGGAAGGCGCCCATCGACATCGCGATGCCGACGCAGATCGTCTGCACGTCCGGCTTGATGAACTGCATCGTGTCGTAGATCGCCATGCCGGCGTACACGGAGCCGCCCGGGCTGTTGATGTAGAGGGCGATGTCCTTGTCCGGGTCCTCGGACTCGAGGTGGATCAGCTGCGCGACGATCAGGTTGGCGATCTGGTCATCGACCGGCGTGCCGAGGAAGATGATGCGCTCGCTGAGGAGGCGCGAGTAGATGTCGAACGCGCGCTCGCCGCGCGACGTCTGCTCGACGACCATGGGGACAAGAGGACTCACGGTGTGCCCTTTCGGCGGGTGTGGTCAGGATTCCTGCTCGGGGTCGGACGCCGCGGCGTCCTCCTCCCCATTCTGCTCCGCGCCAGCCGGCGCGTCGGCTCCGGCGCGCGCGTTGGCGCGCGCCTCCGCCTCGTCGGGCGTAATCACCCGGGCCTCGGCGACGGCGCGGTCGAGCGCCGTCTTGAGGACGAGGTCGCGGCGCACGTCCTCGCGCATCGCGGCGTCGTCCATGATCCGGTCGACGACCTCGTCGGCCTCGCTCTCGGCGGCGGCCTGCTCGGCGATGAAGGCGCGCAGCTCGTCGTCCGCGACGGCGATGCCGTGGCGCTCGACGTACGCGTCGAGCGCGAGCTCCTCGCGCACCTCGCGCTCGCACTCGGGCGCGAGCTCCATGGCCAGGCCGTTGACGTCGCGGCCCATCATGCGCATGTACTGCTCGAGGTCGATGCCCTGCTGGCCGAGCGAGCGCGCCATCGCCTGCAGGCGGTCGTCGATGCGGCGCCCGACCATCGCGGGCGGCACGTCGACCTCGGCCTGGGCGCCGAGGTCCTGCAGCACGTTGCGGCGGAACTGCCCGTCCGCCTCGCGCTCGAGGTTCTGCTCGCGGCCCTGGCGGATGTCGTCCTTCAGCTCCTGCAGCGTGTCGAAGCCCGCAACCTGCTTCGCGAACTCGTCGTCCAGGTCGGGCAGCACGCGCACGCGGACCTCCTTGACCGAAACGGCGAAGACGGCCTCGCGGCCGGCGAGCTTCTTCGGCTTCTGCTCGGCGGGGAGCGTGACGGCGACCTCCTTGGCGTCGCCGGCGCGCATGTCGATCAGGGCCTCATCGAGCTCGTCGAGCAGGCGCCCCGCGCCCGCCTCGACGAGGAGGTCGGTGGCCTGCGCGTCCTTGATGGCCTTGCCGTCGACGGTCCCGTGCATGTCCACGAGCACCTGGTGCCCTGCCTCGACGGCGGTCTCGGCCGCCTCGAACGTCGCGCCGGCAGCGCGGATGCGCTCGATCTCCTGATCGACGTACTCGTCGTCGACCGCACCCTCCGGCTTCACGGCGGCGAGCTCGAGATCGGCGGGCAGGATGGCCTTCGGCGGCACCTGCACGACGCCGGTGAAGGTAAACGGCGCGCCCGGCTCGATCGGGTCGTCCCAGTCGATCTCGGGCTGGCCGATGCCGTCGACACCGGCGGCCGCCGTCGCGCGCCGCCACCAGCCGTTGATGTGGCTGCGCAGCGCCTCGTCGCGGACCGCCTCCTCGCCGAGCCGTTGGCGAATGACGGCGACGGGGGCCTTGCCCTTGCGGAAGCCGGGGACGCGGACGTCCTTGGCCAGGTCGCTGAGGGCGTGCTCGAACGCGTGGTCGACGTCGTGCGCGTCGATCTCGACGCGGATCCGGACCTTGTCGTCCTCGAGGGTCTCTACGGCGGTCTGCATGCGGCTGGTCTCTCCGGCGATTCGCCCGGGATCGGGGGCACGGATGGTAGGCGATCCGCGCGCGCCGTCCGGTCAGTGCGGGAGCGGCCGGGCCGGGTGGCGACTCAGAAGAGCATGCCGAGCGACACGCCCGCCGGATTGCCGAGCTGGACCAGTCGGATCGCGGAGTAGACGAGGATCACGGCGCCGACCGCCCCCAGCCCGATCTTGATCCGCTCCTGCCGAACGAGGCTCGCAACGCCGAAGAGGAACAGCGAGATGGCGATGATGATCGACAGGACGTCGAAGTCGCCACCCAGCGAGTCCTTGGCGGTCGCCTCGTCGAACTTGGCCTGGGCGTCGTCGTCAATCGCCGCGGCATCGTCGTAGGCCACCGTCGACCAGTTCGGGTTGTCCTCCACGAACGGCGTGTCGTAGCCCGCGGAATCCGGCTGCTCGAGCCACCAGTCGACGGCGGCGGCGAGATCGTCGCTCATCAGCGAGTTGTAGATGTAGTCGGCAGTCCCGTCGTCGCCGGCGTTCGACGCCTTCGCGAACTCGAGGAACAGGGCCTCGTCGGCGATGTCGGTGGCGCTTGCGTCGTTGAACGCCTGCGAGGCCGTGTCGGACAGCCGGATGCCCTCGCTGTAGGCGGCCGTCACGGCGGAGCCGAGCTGCGCGCTCTGGAAGGTGGACCAGGCGGTCAGGATCGCCGCGATGCCGAGCAGGATCGCGATCACGATCTCCGTCCGGTCGACGGTGCGCTGCCGGCGCTCCTCGTCGGCCTTCACCGGATCCACCGCCGCCTCGTCCGCCGCCATCGCCGCACCCCCCGTGGGCCGGGCCGGGATGGCCGCGACCGTCGACACGATGCTACAGGCGCGCCCCCCCGCACACGGGAGCGGATGCGGGCGGGAGGACTCGAACCTCCACGGGGTCGCCCCCACCGGGACCTAAACCCGGCGCGTCTGCCGTTTCGCCACGCCCGCCAGTGGCGCGAACCCTATCGGAGCGGGCTAGTCGTCGTCCCCGTCGTGGTCGTCGTAGTCGCCGTCGTCGTGATCGTCGTCGTGGTCGCCGTCGTCGTGATCGTCGTCGTGGTCGTCCTCGTGCGCATCGTGCTGCTCCTGGACCTCGGGGCGGGATGCCGCCGGCTCCGCGCGTGCCGCCGACTGCCACTGCGCCACCGGCTGCGGGGCGGGCTCCGGCCGGCGCAGGTCGGGATCGGTGATCTGCGCGAGGCCGGCGGAGTAGGCCTCGCGGGCCCCGGCGGATGCGTCGAGGGCCGGATCGCCGGGCGCGTCGCCGATGCCGCCGGCGAAGGCGAGACCGCCGACGACGAGGACGGAGACGGCGAGTCCGACGACGACGGCGAGGATGGTGCGCTGGTTCATGGGTGTCTCCGTGGTGGGTCTGTGAGGGGTCAGTCGCCCGAGGCCGCGCGCGTGCGGGCCTGCGGCTCGTCCTTGAAGATGCGCCAGAAGGTGGCCCCGGCGACGAGCGCGATCGCGGCGCCGTAGAGCGCGAGGACGACCGGGTTGCCGGCATCCGAGCCCTGGACGATGCCGTGCGCCACGGCGGCGCCCCAGAAGCCGTACGCCAGGTAGTGGACCCCGCGCCAGAGCCGGAAGCTGAGGCGACGGCGGGTGCGCAGGGCGAAGCTGACGGGCAGGATGACCGCCAGCCAGAAGGCGACGGCGCCGATGACGATGCCGACGGGGGCGCCGATGCCGAGCACCTCGAGCAGGCCGACGCCAGCGTGCGAGTCGAGGAGCAGCGCCGCGACGTGGAGCAGGATCGCGGCGAGGCCGATGCCCTGCAGGGCCCGGTGCAGCTCGAGCGCGCCCTTGGGCTGCTGGATGCCGCGGCCGGCGAGCAGGATGCCCCAAGCCGCGGTCAGGGTGTAGACGACGACGGCGACGATGCCGGTCGAGCGGGCGATCTCCCACAGGATCATGCGGCCGCCTCCGGCCAACGGTCGTTGACGGCGATCCCGCCATCGGCGTCGATGCGCGCGGCGGGCAGCTCGAGGGCGCGCAGGAGCCCGGGATCGAGGACGAGGCAGGTGGCGAGCACGTCGCAGGCGACGACGTCGGCGCCGGTCACGACCGCCGTGCCGCGCGCGCCGGGGCGGCCGCTCGCAGCGTCGATCAGGTGGTGGCCTCGGGCGCCGCCAGGCCCATCCCAGCTGCGGCGCTCGCTCGAGGAGGTGCAGGCCCCGTGGCCCGCGCGCACGCGGACGGGCCCGGCGGGCGTCGCCACCACCTCCTCGCCGCGCTCCACGTGGATGTCCCCGCCCGCGTCCACGACGATGCGCTCGTCATC
>JAURLF010000147.1 GCA_030831375.1 Gaiellales bacterium
GAGCGCCTCGCACAGCGCTACCAGGAACGCCGCGATCACGGCTCCCCGCAGCGAGCCGAGCCCGCCGAGCAGCGCCACGATCAGCCCCTTGATCAGCGGCACGTAGCCGGAGTTCGGCTCGACGAAGAATGTCTGCCCGAGCAGCACCGCCGCGAGCCCGATGAAGGCGCCGGAGACGCCGAGGATGGCGAACGCGGTCGTGCGACGGTTGATACCCACCAGCGCGGCGCCCTCGACGCTCTGTGTCAGCGCGCGCACCCCGAGCCCGATCCGTGAGTAGCCGATGTAGACGAGCATGATCGTGACCACCACCGCGGTCGAGATGACGGTGCCGGTCACCGACGGCTGCACCAGCGAGTCACCGATCCGGAACGAGTCGATGAAGCTGAACAGCGGGCTGAACTGCTTGTACTGCGGCCCGAACTGCCAGAGATAGACGTTGGCCCCGATGAAACTCAGCGCGAGCGTGGCCGTGAGCGTGCGCAGCTCCCAGTTCGGCTTCCCATCGAGCGGCAGGAAGACGGTCAGGCAGACCAGTGCGCCGAGCGCGGCGCCCGTGATGATCCCGCCGATCAGGACGATCACCACGTTCGACGAGATGTTGGTCGAGACCAGCCAGGCGCCGTAGGCGGCGCCGGCGTACATCGCACCGGTCGACAGGTTGAGGAAGCCGAGGCCGGACCAGGTCAGCGAGATGCCGAGCGCCACGAGCGCGTAGATCGCGGTCAGGTTGACCGTGGTGACGATGACGCCGGTCATCAGTGCCCTCCGTCCCCGCCGGTGTCCGGCGTCAGCTCCCCGCCGTGCATGCGCAGCGCGCGGTCGATCTTGCCGTCGATGAGGGCGCGGTTCTGCTCCGCGATCAGGAGCGCCCCGCCCTGCAGATCGAGGCTGAGCAGCGTGTCGCAGATCCCCTTCGCGATGCCGGGCCCGAGCCCGAGCGAGGGCTCGTCGACCAGGTACAGGCGGGCCTCGCTCATCAGCCCGCGGCCGATCGAGCACATGCGGCGCTCGCCGCCCGACAGCGTGCCGACCACCTGCGAGAGCCGCTCGCCGAGGCGGGGGAAGATCTCGCAGACGCGGTCGCGGCGCTCCTTGCGGCGCTTCCACGAGCTGCCCGGGTAGGCGCCGGCGTCGAGGTTGTCCTTGACCGTCAGGCCCGGGAACAGCGCGTCGCCCTGCGGCATCAGCACGACGCCGCGGCGCGCGAGCGCGTGCGTCGTGACGTGCGTGATCGGGTCGCCGTTGAGCAGGATCTCGCCCTGCTTCCAATCGACGAGGTCGACAATCGAGCGCAGCATCGTGGTCTTCCCGTGCCCGTTGAGGCCGAGGATGCCGACGCGCTCGCCCTCGCCGACCGTGAGGTCGATGCCGTGCAGCACCCGCAGCGGCCCGTAGCCGGCCTGCAGGCCCTTGACCTCGAGCACGGCGCTCATGCGCTCGCCCCCGCCGGCGCCTCGAAGTACGCGGCGCGCACCTTCGGGTCGTTGAACACGTCCTGCGGCGAGCCGAGCGCTATCTCCTCGCCGGCGTCCAGTACGAGCACGCGCTTGGCCAGCGCCTCGAGGATCTCGAGGCGGTGCTCGACCACGCAGACCGCCATGCCCGTCTCCGCGACGAGCCGGCGGATGACGTCCTCGATCTCGCCGATCTCGTCGGCCAGAAGGCCCGAGCAGGGCTCGTCGAGGAGCAAGACCCGCGGTCCGTGCAGCAGCACACAGCACAGCAGCAGCTTGCGCCGGTCGAGGGTGTCGAGGGCCCCGGCGATCTTGCCGTCCGGCGCCGTGAAATTGGTCAGGTCGCGCAGCCGCGCCTCCTCGGCCTTGTCGACCCGCGGCGCGAAGGCGATGCGGGCGACCTCGAGCGTCTCGCCGACGGTCAGCGACGACGGCACGAGCGGCGCCTGGAAGGTGCGGGCGAGGCCGCGGCGGGCGCGCTTGAACGCGCCCTCGCGGGTGACGTCGGCACCGTCGAGCGTGACGGTGCCGCTGTCGGGCTTGACGCGCCCGGTCAGCACGTCGAACAGCGTCGTCTTGCCGGCCCCGTTCGGGCCGGCGACGCCGAGGATCTCGCCGCCCTCGACGGAGATCGAAACTCCGCCGAGGGCGACGAAGGCCCCGTAGGTCTTTCGGATGTCGTGTCCGGAGAGCATCGGGGCCGGGTACCGCCTAGCTCTTCTGCCAGGGGGCGAGCTGGAACTCGCCGTTCGTGAACGGGGCGGGCGCGATGATCGTGCCGTTGGCGCCGTTCTGGATCTGGAAGAACAGGTGGGCCTGCGAGAGGCTCATGTCCGGCTCCTCCGCCGGGAAGGACAGGCCGTAGTTGTTCGGCATGTAGTAGCCGCCGTTCACGCCGCGCCAGATGATCTTGCGCAGCATGTCGTTGACCTTCTGGTAGTCCTTGGCGTCACCGAGCATCGCCCAGACGTTCGCCAGCATGTAGACCTCGTCGTAGCCGGAGCCCGAGTTGGAGTAGCCGGCCGGCTTGTTGAACGCCGCCTGGTAGCGCTCGGCGAACGACTTGCCGATCGCGTCGCCGTAGACGCCGGTCACGGTCGCCCAGATGACGCCGTTGGCGGCGTCCCCCGCCAGCTCGAGGTACTCCGGCACGGACGCGCCGTACTGGACGTACATGAGCGAGTCGGTGGGATCCTGGGCGAACGCCGTGGTGAACGTCGCCAGCTCGGACGGCAGGTAGTGCGTGTTCATGACCACGCCCGCGTCGGCCGCCTTGACCTTAGCCATGATCGGACCCCAGTCCGCCATCGCGCCGGCGCCCATCGGCTCCACGCCCGCGATCTCCCAGCCGTACTCGGGAGCGACCTCCTGGGTCACCTTCGAGATGACCTGGGAGTACGGGACGTTGCCCTCGACGATGTAGATCTTGCGGTTGCGCGGCTTCCACGCACCCGTCGCCTCGAGGTCGTTGAGGAACTTCGGGAAACCCTTGCCGTACCACGTCTCCGGCGGGTCGATCTGGAAGACGCACTTGTACTTCTCGTCCGAGTTGATCAGGTCGCACTGCGCCTGCGAGGTGGACGCGTTCAGGAACGGCGCGCCGTAGGTGGCGGCCGCATCCATCGCGGCGTCCCACGCCAGCAGGTAGCCGTTGATGACGGCGTCGACGCCCTGGTCGGCCAGCTTCTGGTAGTTCTGCTGGATCGCCTCCGGCGAGACGAGGTCGGTGTCCAGGACCTCGAACTTGATCATGCGCCCGGCGATGCCGCCCGCCGCGTTGATCTCGTCGATGGCCAGCTGGGCGCCGTTGTTCATCTGCTCGCCGTCGGCCGCATTCGGACCGGTCAGCGGGTAGAGGGCGCCGATGACGAAGTCACCGCCGCCGCCGCCACCGCCGCCGCCCGAGGCCTCGTCGCCGCCCCCGTCGCCGCCCGAGCCGCCGTCATCCGACGCGCTGCAGGCCGCGAGGACGCCGCCGGCCATCAGGGACGCGCCGGCGATCGCCGCGCCCTTGAGGACGGTGCTGCGACTGACGCCGCTCTTCTCCTCGACCTCCGTGGTCACCTCTTCCTCCGCCATGACTCCTCCTCCTGTCGAATTCGCGCTTCCTGCCGGAAGCCTCACGCCGGCACGCGCTCGACGAGCGCGGCCGCCTGGTCGATCACCGCAGCCTGGTGGGGCTGCAGGTCCTGCCCGCCGATGCCCTCGAAGATGGGCAGGTACGGGTCCTCCACCGGCGTCTCGTGCCCGGTGATCTCCTCCAGGATGGCGAGACCGCAGAACGGGACGTACGCGGCCGAGTAGCCACCCTCGTGGGTGAGCATGAACTTGCCTCCGATCGAGGCGGTCACGTCCATCAGCTGCCGCGTCAGGTTGCGGTAGCCGGCGGAGTGCATCTGCTGGCGGGCGAGCGGGTCGAGCGCGCTCGCATCGAGACCCGACGCGACGATCAGCAGCTGGGGCTTGAAGCGCTCGAGCGCCGGACACACGACACGCTCGAAGGCGCTGACGTACGCGCCGACGCCGGAGCCCGACGGGAGCGGCACGTTGATGTTCGCCCCGACGCCCGCCCCCTCGCCGTTTTCCTCCACCATGCCGGAGTCGCCCGGGTAGTAGCGGTCCTGATGCAGCGAGATGGCCAGCACCGACGGGTCGTCGTAGAAGGCCCACTGCGTGCCGTTGCCGTGGTGGACGTCCCAGTCGACGACGGCGACGCGATCGAGGCCGAGCGCCTGGCGCGCGTGCATCGCGCCGAGCGCCGCGTTGGAGAACATGCAGAAGCCGCGCCCGATGTCCTTCTGGGCGTGGTGGCCGGGGGGACGCACCAGGGCGTAGGCCGTCTCGACGCTGCCGTCGAGCGTCTTCTCGATCGCGGTCAGCGTGCCGCCGACCGCGAGCAGGGCGGTCTCGAATCCGCCGGCGCCGAACGGTGTCAGCTCGCCGGCGTCACCGCCGCCCGCGTCGCTCAGCTCCTTCATGCGCGCGACGTACTCGGGCGTGTGGTAGCGCTGGACCTCCTCGACGGTGGCCATGCGCGGCTTCAGCGGGACGAGCACGTCACCCATGCCGCTGACGTCGATCAGGTTCTTGAAGCGACGCTTGGTCGAGGGGTTCTCGGCGTGCTCGCCGGGCTCGACCCAGCCGCCCGCGGGCATGAAGGCGCCCCCATGGCGGGTGTCCCACCACATGTACCGCTCGTCCCAAACGAGTCCGGTCTTCATCCCTGTTCTCCTCTCGTACGCCCCTACGGCACCGGGGTATTCAGGAATCTACACGCACCACCCGGTCGTCCGCAATCGGCAGTTCTGCCGATAACGCAACTCGGCGTCAGACGGCCTCCGCCGCGCCGGAGGCAATCGAGCGGTTCGCGGCCAGCGCGATCCGCAGCGCACGCAGCGCGTCCTCGCCCGTGGCCCGGTCGATCGGCTCGCCGGCCTCGATCCGATCGAGCAGGTAGCCGCACTGCCGGGCCCACGGGTCGCCCGAGGCGACGTCCACGCGACGGGCGTCGCCCTCGGCCGGGTAGCGGGTCAGGGCGTTCGCCGACTGGTCGACGCCGCCGATGTTGCCGCCGTCCTCGCTGGCGCCGGCCGAGAACGGGTACTCGAGGACGCCGCCGTCACCGAGCACGCGGATCCCGCTCGTGAAGGGGTACGAGGGCGGCAGCAGCAGCCCGCCCTCGACCACCCCGGTCCCGCCCGTGCAGGTGACCGTGGCGACGACGTGCTGCGCGGCCCCGTGGGGCCCGCCCGGCACCGCACCCGCGTGCACGCGCAGCGGCTCGCCGAGCAGCATGGCGACCTGGTCGAAGTCGTGGACCATCAGGTCGACGGCCGCGCCGCCCGACTGCGCAGGGTCGATCATCCAGGTGTTCCAGTCCGGCGGAGGCGATAGCCGCAGCGCGGAGACCGAGCGCACGGGGCCGATCGCGCCCTGCGCGGCGAGCGCGTGGAGCTCCTCGTACTCGGGCCAGAAGCGCAGCACCAGCCCGACCAGGAGCCGCCGCCCGCTGGCGTCGCGGGCGGCGATGATCGCCTCCGCGTCGGCGGGATCGAGGGCGATCGGCTTCTCGAGCAGGACGTCCTTCCCAGCCGCGAAGGCCGCCTCGGCCCACTGCCGGTGCAGCGGCGTCGGCAGGCAGATGTCGACGACATCGACGTCATCGCGCGCGATCGCCGCGGCGAGGTCGTCGGTGGCGTCCGCGCCGCAGCCGTCGGCCACGGATGCGGCGCCCGCCTGCGTGCGCGACCCGAGCACCCGCACCGCGGCGCGGTCGGCGTGGGCGCCCCACGCCCCGGCGTGGGTCCGGGCCATGAAGCCCGAGCCGAGGATCGCGACCCCGATCATCCGAGCCCGAGGCCGTGGAGGTGGTCGTGCGCCCGCGCCATCGCGGCCGTCACCTCGTCGAGCGGCGGCCACGGCTCGCCCTGGAACTCGACCTCGACGGACAGGGGACCGGCGTAGCCGCCGTCCTCGAGCACGCGCAGGATGGCCCCGAAGTCGACGTGTCCGTCGCCGGGCGCCGGGAAGTCCCATTCCCCCTTCCCGCCGCGCTTGTCCTTCAGGTGCACGTTGGCCAGGTAGGGCAGCATCGAGGCGATGTCGTCGGCCGCGGCGGTGTCGCCGTAGAACTCGCAGTTGGCCGTGTCGTAGGCGACCTTGACGCGTGGGTGTCCGATCCGCTCGAGCAGGGGCACCGTCAGGGCGCCGGTGGCCATGATGTCTCCGTGGATCTCGAGGGCGACGTCGACGCCGGCCTCGTCGGCGGCCTCGGCGAGGCGCCCGATCCCCGCCAGGAAGGCCGACTCGTTCTCGTCTTGGCTGGAGTGACCGCCGATCGCGGTGTTCATGACCGGGCAGCCCCACTCTGCGCACCAGCGCACGGCCTTGATGCCGAGGTCGACGCCCTCGGGGGTGGTGAGGTCCGAATGCCCGCTGAGCACGGTCAGGTCGAGGCCGTAGTGGTCCAGCCGCGCCCGCAGCTCGGACTGCGGCGCGTCGAGGTCGACGTGCTCGGTCCAGCCGAGGACGGCGGTCATCTCGACGCTGTCGTAGCCGGCCTCGGCGATGCCGGCCAGGGCCTGGTCGACGTCGTACGTGTGGTAGCTGTTGCTGTGTCCTGCCAGGCGGTTGCGCATCAGAACCATCCCTCCTCATCGGGATCGCGGTACTCCATGAACTCGACGACGCCGCCGTCGACGAGGACGAACGCGACGCGCGCGAACCCCTCCCCGACCACGAACGGCTCGAGCAGCACCTCGTGCCCCGCGATGGAGGCATCGAGGTCCGTCGTGCGGTAGGCCACGTGCGGCTCGGTGCGCAGGGGGCCCGTCACCTCCGAGTCGTGACGGAAGCGCAGGAACTCGACGTTGTGGGAGTGGTCGCGCGGGTTGGTCACCCACACGCGCGTGTCCTCCACCCACGTCTCCCCGGGCCGCTCGGCCTCCGTGATCACGCCGATGTGGTCGAACTGCTCGCGCTTGACCGGGGCCATGGCGCCCTCCTCTCCTCAGGCGCGAATCGAACCATCGCTCCCCCGCTCGGTCAAGCGACCGATCCCGGCGCGGCGGGTCAGAGCACGCGGTGGCGGTCGAAC
>JAURLF010000148.1 GCA_030831375.1 Gaiellales bacterium
AAGGTCGAGCTGGCACTCGGCCGCGGCAAGGACACGGGCGACAAGCGCCAGACCGTGAAGGCGCGCGAGGCGCGCCGCGACATGGAGCGCGCGCTGAAGGAGCAGCGCTGAGCGGGCGGGGCGGTGGCATCGCCCTCGTCATCGGGGCCGTCCTCGTCGCCCTGGCCCTCGTCGGCGGCTTCGCGTGGGCGGGCGGCACGGACCGCCTGCGCACCGGTGAGGTCCGCGCGCAGGCGCCGACCGCGGCCGAGTGCGCCGCCCGTGAGGCCGACCAGGTCGGCGGCGACGCCGAGGCGCTCGCGGCGGAGATCCTGCTCGCCTCGATCCGCGACGCCTCGTGCCGGCTCGGCGTGCCGCGCGAGGACCTCGTGCTCGCGCTCGGCAGCGCCGACTCGCTCGCCTCGGCCGCCGCCGAGCTCGGCGTCGCGCCCGCCGCCCTCGAGGACGCCGTGCTGGGTGCGATCGCGGACGCCGTCGACGCGGCCGAGGCCGAGGGCAGCCTGACCCCGACGACCGCGCTCGCGGTGCGCACGCTGGTTGACGTGGTGCCGCCGGATCGCCTGCTCGCCGCGGCGCGCGGCGGCGGGGACGCCTGCGGCGAGGTGCCGTGGATGGACGTCGCGACCCTCGACGAGGTCGCGGCGCAGATCGGCGTCAAAACGGGACTTCGGACCGCGTGCGCGCTCGGCATCGCGCCGCTCGAGGCCGTCGCCGCCCTCGCCGACCCGGCGGGCCTCGCCGGGCTCGAGGCGCGCTCGGGACGCGGCCCCGAGGAGGTCACGCAGGCGGTGCGCGACGCGATCGGCGCGTCCGTCGCCGAGGCCGAGGCCGCCGGTGCGCTGACGCAGACCGAAGGCACCGTGCTCGGCGCCGCCGCGCGCGTGGCGCCCGTCGAGCGGCTGCTGGCGATCGTGCGCGGCGACGACGACCCGTGTGCGCCCTTCCCGTGGCCGGGTTCCGAGACGCGCGGCGAGGCGCTCGCCGCGATCGTCCTGATCGGCGCAGTCGATGCGGCCTGCGCGCTCGATGCCGCGACGTTCGACGTCTTCGCCGCGCTGGCCTCGCAGGCGGAGCTCGACCAGCTGCTCACCCAGACGGGCCTTAGCCAGGCCGAGCTGGAGGAGGCGCTGCGCGCCGGTCTCGGCCGAGCCCTCGACGCGGCGCAGGCCGCGGACGCGATCTCCGGGCTCGAGGCGCTGCTCCTGCGCGCCGTGCTCAGCCAGGTCGGGATCCTCGACCTGCTGCGCAGCTTCAGCGCGTAGCCGGCAGCGTGTATCATCCGTCACGTCCCCAAGGGGGCGTCCAGGCTTCGACGTGGTCGTCTACAGGGACAGGTTGCGAGCCGAGGATGTCGGTTGGCCTCGTTAAAGAACCCGGCACCATGAACTGCGAAGTCCGACACGGACATCGCCTTCGCCGCCTAGGCAACTAGGTCCGCGAAACGCCCTCGTCCCCTGGGCCCGTGGGGGGCGACCGGCGTAAACCAACGGGCTCGTCCCCCGGCGGAGTGACGCGCCACCGGGGGAGACACCAAGCGTCTGGCCCGAGACACGCCGGCCCGCAGAGCCGACTCGGGTGAGATCGATCAGCGGGCTACGCTCGTAGACGCCTGTTCCGAGCGGTCGCGGACCCGGGTTCGATTCCCGGCGCCTCCATCACCGATCGGCACGGCCCCGGCGCCCACGGCGCCGGGGCCGCGCGGCGGCCCGCGAACGCCGCGGAAAACCCCCGTATCCGAGGCCCCGGCGGCGCCTACCGTCGTGACCGTAACCCCCAGAGGAGGCGGTATGGCCACTATCAGCGGCAAGGGCGCCTGGGCCGGCGCGGGCATCCTGTTCACGTCGGCGATGCTGCTCGTGATCGGCATCTTCGACGTCATCCAGGGGCTCGTGGCCCTGTTCAAGGACGACGTCTACGTGATCGGGTCGAGCGGGCTCGTGCTGACCACCGACTGGACGACGTGGGGGTGGGCCCTGATCGCATGGGGCGCGATCCTGATCCTCGCCTCGGCCTCCCTCTACGCGGGCGGAAGCTTCGGGCGCTGGTTCTCGATCGCGGCGGTCGGCGTCAACATGATCGCGCAGTTCGCGTTCTTCCCCGCGTACCCGCTCTGGAGCCTGCTCGTGGTCGGCGTCAGCGTGGTCGTCCTGTGGGCGCTCACGTTCGGCTGGCGCGACGCGACCTCCGAGCTCGGTTGAGCGCGCGGCCCCGGGCCGGGCGGGCCCGGGGCCGCGACCCCGCCGTCCATGGTCGGACGGCGGCGGTGCGGCTACGGTCCGGCTACGATCCGGCCATGGCCGCCTCCCCGCCGGATACCGCCGCGCCCGTTCGCGATCTGGAGGCGCTCGCCTCAATTCAGCGCCGCGTGCTGTGGCTCGCGACGCGGATGATCGACTACGCCAACCGCGAGCGGCCGAAGGGGGATCAGCTCAAGGTCGGCGGCCACCAGGCCTCGTCCGCGTCGATGGTGACGGCGATGACGGCGCTCTACTTCGACTGGCTGAAGGCGGGCGATCGCGTGGCCGTCAAGCCGCATGCCTCGCCGGTCCTGCACTCTATCAACTACCTGCTCGGCCGGCTCGATCGCGAGTACCTGACCACCCTGCGCGACTTCGGCGGCCTGCAGTCGTACCCGTCGCGCACGAAGGACCCCGACCCGATCGACTTCTCCACGGGCTCCGTCGGCCTGGGGGCCGCAGCGCCGCTGTTCGCGAGCGTCGTCGACCGCTACGTCGGCAGCCACTTCGACCTTCCGGCCGGACGCCGCTTCGTCGCGCTGATCGGCGATGCCGAGCTCGACGAGGGCAACGTCTGGGAGGCGCTGGCCGACCCCGCTGCCCGCGGCCTCGGCCAGCTGACGTGGATCGTCGACTTCAACCGCCAGAGCCTCGACCGCGTGATCCCCGGCGTGCGCTCGCAGGAGTTCACGCACGTCTTCCGCGACCACGGCTGGCAGGTCGAGGTCGTCAAGTACGGCACGCGCCTGCGTGAGGCCTTCGCCCGCGACGGCGGCGAGGTGCTCGAGCGGCGCATCGACGACATGCCGAACCAGGAGTACCAGGCGCTCCTGCGCACCCCCGGCGCCGTCGTCCGTGCGCGCGTGGTCGATGGCGCCCCCAAGGGGGACCGCAAGCCGCTCGCGGGAGTCCTCGACGCCTACTCGGACGCCGACCTGCCCGGCCTGATCGGCGATCTCGGCGGCCACGACCTCGGCGACATGCTGGCCGCGCTCGAGCGCGCCGACGGGGACCCCGAGCGGCCGACCGTGATCTTCGCGTTCACGGTCAAGGGCTGGGGGCTGCCGATGGCCGGCCACCCGCTCAACCACTCGGCGCTCCTGACCGGTGACGAGATCGACGTCCTGCGCGGCGCGATCGCCGATCCCGACGACGAGTGGGCGGGCTTCGCGCCCGACACCACCGAGGGGCGGCTGTGCCTGCGCGCCGCCGAGCGACTCTCCGAGCAGCACGCGCCGGCGCCGACCCGCGTCGACCCGTACGCGATCCCGCACGAGTTCGGGCCCGTGGCGACGCGACCGATGTCGAGCCAGGACGCCTTCGCGCGCTGCGTGCAGGACCTCGCCGGCATCGACGAGGTCGCCGACCACGTCGTCACCACCAGCCCGGACGTGTCGATCTCCACGGGCCTCGGCGGCTGGATCAACAAGCGCGGCGTGTTCGGCCCGGTCGAGGAGGAGGTCTACGAGATCGAGGACGCCGGACCGCTCAAGTGGGCGCCCGGCCCGAAGGGGCAGCACATCGAGCTCGGCATCTCCGAGATGAACCTGTTCCTCCTGCTCGGCCAGCTCGGCCTGGGCGCCGAGCTGCACGGCACGCAGCTCCTGCCCGTCGGCACCGTCTACGACCCGTTCGTCTGCCGCGGCCTCGACGCCCTCATCTACTCGGTCTACTCGGGTGCCCGCTTCGTCTTCGCCGGCACGCCGTCCGGCGTTTCCCTGTCGCGCGAGGGCGGCGCGCACCAGTCGTCGATCACCGCCTCGATCGGGATGGAGCTTCCCGGCCTGACGATGTGGGAGCCCTGCTACGCCCTCGAGACCGAGTGGGTGATGCTGCACGCCCTGCGCGACATCGTGCGCCCCGACGGCGAGGCGCACTACCTGCGCCTGTCGACGACGCCGGTCGGCCAGGACGCCTTCACCGCGCTGCTCGAGCGCTCGGACCGCGCCGCCCTACGCGACGACGTCCTCGCGGGCGGCTACCGGCTCGCCGAGCCCGAGGCCGGCGACGTCGCGGCGCGCGTCGTCATCGCCACCTGCGGCGCGATGGTGCCGCAGGCCCTCGCCGCGCGCGAACTGCTCGCCGACGAGGACGTCGGTGCCACGATCATCAACATCACGAGCCCCGACCGGCTGTTCCGGGCGCTGCGGACCCGCACGGGCGCCCTGCGCTCCGGGCGCCTCTCGGACCCGTCGATCCTCGAGCGTCTCGTCCTGCCCGAGGAGCGTGGATTGCCGCTGGTGACGGTCCACGACGCCGCCCCGCACGCGCTCGCCTTCCTCGGCGCCGCCTTCGGCTCGCCGCTGATCCCGCTCGGTGTGGACCGCTTCGGCCAGTGCGGCTCGCAGCCCGAGGTCTACGAATGGCTCGATCTCTCCGCCGAGGCGATCGCGGAGGCCGCGATCGCCGGCCTCTGGCGCCCCGGCGCCTGACGCGCCCTCAGGCGTAGCGGCGCACGGCCACCGCCGAGAGCGCCGCGACGGCCGCGAGCAGCAGGAACGAGAGCTCCGCGGTGGTGGCGCCGTGCACGAGGCCGGCGCCGATCGCGCCGATCGCCGCGGCCGGCCCCCAGAACATGTTCATCAGGAACGTCGCGCCGGCCGGATCGCCGCCCCGGGACATCACGCCGTCGCCGATCAGCGCGAGGCCCGGTCCCGCCACGGTCAGCATGAACGCGCCGGCGATCGCGATCAGGACCACGGTGGAGATCTCGAGAGCGACGGCGGCGATCAGGGCGATCGCGATTGCGGCCACGACGAGCGCCAAAATCAGCGGCATGCGTCGCCCCAGCCGATCGCTGACGTGGCCGAGGCGTGGGGCGAGGAAGACGTTGATGACCGCCATGCCGCTGAAGGC
Organism: Gaiellales bacterium; assembly: GCA_030831375.1. Lineage (GTDB taxonomy): Bacteria > Actinomycetota > Thermoleophilia > Gaiellales > F1-60-MAGs149 > F1-60-MAGs149. The sequence continues at coordinate 5,094 of JAURLF010000148.1, forward strand.
GGTTGCCACCACGATCGACCCGGCGCCCAGCTGGTGCAGGCGGTAGGTGCCGGAGACGGTCAAGACGCCGATCGCGAAGCCCGGCACTGACGTGATCCAGAGGCCGATTCGGACCTGGCGCGAGCCGAGGTGGCGCAGGACGGCGCGCGGCGAGGGAAGGGGGTCGCCGGTCGTGGAGGGCAGGCGCGAGATCAGGAAGGCGACCACGGTCTGGCCGGCCGCCACCGCCGAGAACACCGGCGTGCGGCCGAACTGCGAGGCCAACGCCCCGACGAGCGGTCCGAAGGCGCAGCCCGCGGCGGACCCGCTGTAGACCGTGCCGATTGCGCCGCCACGACGGTCATGGCCGGCCATGGCCCCCGCTGCGATGAGGAGGCCGGTGTAGGCGACGACGCTGCCGACGCCGACCAGAATGCGAGCCCCGAGCAGCGGGGCGTAGCCGTCGGCGTAGGCGAAGAGCAGCGTCGCGACGGCGACGGCGACGACGCCTGCCGTCGCGGTCGCGCGTGGGCCGATCCTCTCGACGATCACGTACGCCGGCAGGGCCCCGGCCCAGTAGCCGATCGCGTAGCCGGCAACGAGCAGCCCGCCCTGCTCGTGGTTGAAGCCCTCCGCGGCGTCGAGCTGGTTGAGCAGCGGCGCGAGCGCCGTGTAGAACAGCGACTCTGACATCGCGCCGAGCGCGCAGATCAGGATCGCCAGGCGCAGGTTCGCGATGCGCATGCGGCGCAGCGTACCCGGCGCCGCTACGGTGCGGACGTGGCCGAACGCGCCCCCGAGCTGCCCGCCGAGACCGACGTGCAGGGGCGCTTCGTGCGCCAGCCAAGCCGCTTCCTCGATCACGTCTGCCCGCACGGCACGACGGACTACCCGGCGGCGGCGGGGCGCTACGTCCTGTACGTGTCGTACGCCTGCCCGTGGGCGCACCGCGTGATCATCGTGCGCCGGCTGAAGCGGCTCGAGGATGTCGTGCCGATGGTGGTCGTGAATCCGTCCCGCGCCGAGCGCGGCTGGGGCTTCGGCGATCCGGTCGGCTCCGAGGCGGAGCCGTTCGAGGGGTTCAGGTTCCTGTCCGAGGCGTACCGCGTCGCCGATCCGGCGTTCGAGGGCCGCTACACCGTCCCGACGATGTGGGACACCGAGACCCGTACGATCGTCTGCAACGAGTCGGCGCTCGTGATGCGGATGCTCGACCAGGCCTTCGACGCGTTCACGGACGTGCGTCTCGACCTGCGTCCGCCCGCGCTCGTGGGCGAGATCGACGCGCTCGAGGAGGAGATCTACGAGGACGTCAACAACGGCGTCTACCGCTGCGGCTTCGCGGCCACGCAGGAGGCCTACGACGAGGCCGTGGAGCGGCTGTTCGCGCGGCTCGACCTGCTCGACCGGCGCCTCGCCGACCGCCGCTACCTGATGGGCCCTGCGATCACCGAGGTCGACTGGCGGCTCTTCACGACGCTGGTCCGCTTCGACCCCGTGTACGTCGGGCACTTCAAGACGAACGTGCGCCGCATCGCCGACTACCCGAACCTCGGCCCGTACCTGCGCGACCTCTACCAGCACCCCGGCATCGCCGAGACCGTGCGGCTCGACCAGATCACGCGCCACTACTACACGACGCACCTCGGTCTGAACCCGCTCGGGCTGATCCCGGCCGGGCCTGCGCTCGACTGGGACGCCCCGCACGGGCGCGAGGCGCTCAGCGGCTGATCTGCCCCGGGAAACGCGAACGGCCCCGCGCAGCGGGGCCGTCGAGAGCGGATGATGGGGCTCGAACCCACGACCTTCGCCATGGCAAGGCGACGCTCTAGCCAACTGAGCTACATCCGCGCTAGGGCGGAGTATAGCCGCAGCTCGTGGGGCGGCGGCGCGGGTCCGGCCGGCGCGGGCGGGCACGGGTAGGCTGCAGCCATGCGGGCGGATCCCCGTCCCGCCTACCTGCCAGGAGGAGCGATGTCGGACGAGACCCCGCCGACCGTGCGCGCGCCGCGCGGCACCGAGCTGACCTGCAAGGGGTGGCTGCAGGAGGCCGCGCTGCGCATGCTGATGAACAATCTCGACCCCGAGGTGGCCGAGGCGCCCGACAAGCTCGTGGTCTACGGCGGCACGGGCAGGGCGGCCCGCTCCTGGGACGACTTCCACCGCATCGTCGACACGCTCCGCCGCCTCGGCGACGAGGAGACGATGCTCGTGCAGTCCGGCCGCGTGGTGGGGGTGTTCCCGACGCACCGGATGGCGCCGCGGGTGCTCCTCGCCAACTCGCTGCTCGTGCCCGAGTGGGGCACCTGGGAGGAGTTCCGGCGGCTCGAGGCGATGGGCCTGACGATGTACGGCCAGATGACCGCGGGCTCGTGGATCTACATCGGCACGCAGGGCATCGTGCAGGGCACGTACGAGACGTTCGCGGCGATCGCCGACCAGCGCTTCGGCGGCTCCCTGCGTGGACGGCTCGTGCTCACCGCCGGCCTCGGCGGGATGGGCGGCGCCCAGCCGCTGGCGGTCACCCTCAACGGCGGCGTCGCGCTGTGCGTTGAGGTCGACGGCGAGCACATCGACCGCCGCATCCGCGAGCGCTACCTCGACGAGCGCATCGACGACCTCGACGAGGCGATCGTCCGGGTCGAGCAGGCGCGCCGCGACGGCGAGGCCGTCTCGGTCGGGCTGCTCGGCAACGCCGCGGACGTGCTGCCGGAGCTGCTCGAGCGCGGCTTCCTCCCGGACGTCGTGACCGACCAGACGTCCGCGCACGACCCGCTCGTCGGCTACATCCCGCAGGGCTTCTCGGTGGAGGGGGCCGAGGACCTGCGCGAGGTGCACCCGGAGCGCTGCATCGAGCTCGCGCGCCAGTCGATCGTGCGCCACGTGCAGGCGATGATCGAGTTCAAGGCGCGCGGGGCGGAGGTCTTCGACTACGGCAAC
>JAURLF010000149.1 GCA_030831375.1 Gaiellales bacterium
CCCGGCTCAGGGTGGCGGCGGTGGCCTTGACGCGGCCGACGAAGGTCTCGTCCGGATGCGCGAGCGCCCGGATCCGTACCCTCTGGCTGGGCTTCACTGAAGCGATCCGTCCCTCCTGAACCTGCGCGACGACATCCAATTCGCTCAAATCGGCCAGCATGAGCAGCACCTTGTCGGGTTCTACGGCCCCGCCGGGCGTTACGTTGCGCTCCAGCACCACGCCGTCCATCGGGGCGGTGAGGCGCAGCCTTGGCGGTGGATCGGCCACGACGCGCGACTCCAGCTCCAGCAGGAGATCCCCCGCCTTCAACCTCTGGCCTTCGACGACCGCGAGCTTCGTGACGCGTCCGGCGACGCGTGAGGTGACGGCCGCTACCCGGCCCGGCTCCGGGTCCACGACTCCGAGCGCGGGGAAGACCTTTTCCAGCGGGCGGAGTTCGACCTCGGGCAGGATCAGCCCGAACGGCCCGTCCGCGACGAGCCGGAAGACGCCCGCCATCTCGGTCTCGCCGGGCAGCTCCGTGAGGATGGTGCCGAGGTGCTCGGGCGCGGGGCCCGTGTAGCCGATCTCCTCGGCGAGCTCGCGCACGGCCGCCTCGAGGTACGTCTCGTCGCCGTCGACGTGGCCGGAGCAGGCGACGTCCCAGAAGCCGGGCGAGGAGTCCTTGCGCGGCGAGCGGCGCTGCATCAGGAGGCCCTCGGAGGTCTCCACGATCACGCTGACGGAGCGGTGGATCAGGGACGGGTCGGCGTGGCACTCGGCGCGCGTGCGGTAGCCGAGCACGTTGTCGTCGCGGTCGACGACGCAGAAGATCTCGTCTTGGCGCTGCACGGGTGGTTCCTGCACGGCGCGTATCGTACGGCGCGATGGCGAAGGTCGTGTCCGTGGTGGGCAACCGCCCGCAGTACGTCAAGGCCGCGCCGCTCGCGCTCGCGCTCGCGGGCCGCGCCGAGGTCGTCGGCGTCGACACCGGCCAGCACTACGACCCGGAGCTGTCGCAGGTCTTCTACGACGAGCTCGGGATCGCGCCGCCCGCGCACCGGCTCGAGGTCGGGTCGGGATCGCACGCCGAGATGACGGCGCGCATCCTGGAGCGGATCGGGCCCGTGCTCGAGGCGGAGCGGCCCGACTGGTGCGTCGTCTACGGCGACACCAACTCGACCCTCGCCGCCGTGCTCGCCGCCGCCAAGCTCGGCGTCCCGATCGCCCACGTCGAGGCGGGGCTGCGCTCGTTCGACCGCTCGATGCCGGAGGAGCTCAACCGCGTCGTCGCCGACCGCGTGTCGGACCTGCTCCTGTGCCCGTCGGACGAGGCCGTCGCCAACCTCGCGGCCGAGGGCATCGCGGACGGCGTCGCGATGGTCGGCGACGTGATGGCGGACGCCGCGCGGCTGTTCGGGCCGATCGCGGAGCGCTCCACCGCCCTCGCCGACCTCGGCCTCGAGCCGGGCGGCTACGCGCTCTGCACGATCCACCGCGAGGCCAACACGCGCCCGCCCGCGCTCGGCCGCCTCGTCGACGCGCTGTCCGGGCTGGACGTGGACGTCCTGCTGCCGCTGCACCCGCGCACGCGCGCGGCGCTCGAGCGCGCGGGCCTCGCCTTCGGCGGGCGCGTGCGCGTCACGGAGCCCGTCGGCTACCTCGCCTTCACGGCGCTCCTGCGGGGCGCGTCGATGCTCATGACGGACTCCGGCGGCGCGCAGAAGGAGGCGTGGTTCCACCACGTGCCGTGCATCACCCTGCGCGAGCGCACCGAGTGGGTGGAGACGGTGCGCGCAGGCGGCAACGTGCTGGTCGGCGACGACGCGGCGGCGATCCGCGCGGCCGTGGAATCGCCGCCCCGCCCGGCCGCCTGGCCGCCGCTCTACGGCGACGGGCACGCGGCCGAGCGGATCGCGGCGCTGCTCGCCCCCTAGGACGCCGGCGCCGCCGCACGGGCCCGGCCGGTACCATCCCGCCCGTGCAGCGCGATGTCGCAGTCGTGGGCGCCGGCTACGTGGGGCTCCCGCTCGCCGTCCGGTTGGCCGAGGCGGGCCGCAGCGTGGTCTGCCTCGACCCGGACGCGGCCAAGATGGCGCGCCTCAACGCGGGCGACTCGTACATCGAGGACGTCGACTCCGCCGAGCTCGCGCGCCACGTCGCGGAGGGCCGCCTGGCCGGCACCACCGACGAGGCGGAGCTGCGCGACGCCGACGCGATCCTGATCTGCGTGCCGACGCCGCTCACCCAGCACCGCGAGCCCGACCTCGGCGCCGTGCGCGCCGCCACCGCCGCCGTCGCGCGCAACCTGCGCAAGGGCCACGTGGTGGTGCTCGAGTCGACGACGTACCCGGGCACGACGCGCGAGGTGCTGCAGCCGATGCTCGAGGAGGGCGGCCTGCGGGCCGGCGAGGACTTCCACCTGGCGATGTCGCCCGAGCGCATCGACCCGGGCCGCACCGACTTCACGGTCCGCACCACCCCGAAGGTGATGGGCGGCATCACGCCGGCCTGCGCGGAGCGCGCCGCTGCGGTCTACGCGGGCGCCGTCGACGACGTCGTGCGCGTCTCGTCGCCGGAGGCCGCCGAGCTCGCGAAGCTGCTGGAGAACATCTTCCGCTCGGTCAACATCGCGCTCGTCAACGAGCTCGCGATGCTCTGCGACCACCTCGGCCTCGACGTCTGGGAGGTGATCGACGCGGCGGCCACGAAGCCGTTCGGCTTCATGCGCTTCGAGCCCGGCCCCGGCCTCGGCGGCCACTGCCTGCCGATCGACCCGTTCTACCTGACGTGGAAGGCGCGCGAGCACGGCGTCTCGACCGAGTTCATCGAGCTCGCCGGCAAGGTCAACGAGCACATGCCGCGCTACTGCGTCGACCGCGTCGCACGGCTCCTCAACGAGCAGTCGAAGAGCGTGCGCGGCTCCGCCGTGCTCGTGCTCGGCGTCGCCTACAAGGCCGACGTCGGCGACATGCGCGAGTCGCCCGCGCTGCCGATCATCGAGCAGCTGGCGGAGCTCGGCGCGCGCGTGGCCTACCACGACCCGCACGTGCCCGAGCTCGCCGAGGCGGGCCTCGCCTCGTCGGCGCTGACGGCTGAGTCCGTCGCGGCCGCCGACTGCGTCGTGATCGTCACGGGCCACGCCGACGTGGACTACGCGCTCGTCGTGGAGCGCGCCGCCGCCGTACTCGACCTGCGCAACGCCACCGGCCGGCGCGGCCTCGACGGAGACCATGTCGACCGGCTCTGAGGCGCCCGTCCGGGTCGGCATCGTCGGCCTCGGCTACTGGGGCCCGAACATCGCGCGCGCGCTGGCCTCGACGCCCGGCTGCGAGCTCGCGTACGCCTGCGACCTCGACGCCGGCAACCGCGCGCGCCTCGAGGGCCGCTACCCGGGCACCGCGCTGACGGACCGCATCGAGGACCTGCTCGAGGACGACGCGCTCGACGCGGTGGTGGTGGCGACGGGCGCGCCCTCCCACCACGCGATCGGCATGCGCGTGCTGGAGGCCGGCAAGCACGCCTTCGTCGAGAAGCCGCTGGCGCTGACCGTCGCGGACGCGCGCGCGCTCGTCGAGGCCGCCGCGGCGCGCGACCGCGTGCTGATGGTCGGGCACCTGCTGCGCTTCCACCCGGTCTTCCAGCGCCTGCAGGAGATCGTCGCGGCGGGCGATCTCGGCCGCGTCCTCTACCTGTACACGAACCGGCTCAACTTCGGCAAGGTGCGCGCCGACGAGAACGCGCTCTGGAGCCTCGCGCCGCACGACATCTCGCTCGCCCTGGCCCTCGCCGGCGAGCGCCCCGCGGAGGTCTCGGCGCGCGGCGAGGCGTTCCTGCGCGAGGGCGTCGAGGACGTCGTCTTCGGCTACCTGCACTTCCCCGGCGGCCTCGTCGCGCACCTGCACGTCTCGTGGCTCGACCCGCACAAGAGCCGCAAGCTGACCGTCGTCGGCTCCGAGGGCATGGCCGTCTTCGACGATACGGACGCCGAGCGCAAGCTGACCGTCTACGAGAAGGCCTCGTCGCCGTCGCGCTTCGACACGTGGGGCGAGTTCCAGGCGCTGCGCACCGGCGACGTCAAGATCCCGCAGGTCCCGAACGCGGAGCCCCTGCTGCAGGAGACGACCGCCTTCGTGGAGGCCGTCCGCCGCGGGGAGGCGACCGTGGCCTCCGGCGACGAGGGCCTCGCGGTCGTCGCGGTCCTGAGCGCGCTGCAGACGTCGCTCGAGCAGGGCGGCGCGCCCGTC
>JAURLF010000150.1 GCA_030831375.1 Gaiellales bacterium
CGGGCGTCTGCGGCGTGGGGATGCCGTCCGTGTCCTCGACGTCGACGACCTCGGCGGTGTCGACGGCGACGATCGCGTGCAGCCCGCCGATCGGGTGCGCGTACTGGTTGTCGTCGGGGTGCGGACGGTGCCACATCGGGGTCCAGATCAGCCGGCGGCCGTCGTCGAGGTGGCCGGGCACGTCGATCCCGAACGGCCACGTCTCCATGTGCACCTGCGCCGGGTCGTCGATGCCGCGCCGGCGCAGCCCCTCGATCACGCGCGGGTCGGAGCGCGCGGCCTCCAGGCAGGCGGCCGCCTCCGGGCCGAGCATCGCCGCCTTCTGCCCGGGCTGGGGGTCCCAGCGGCGGACCGTGCCGTCGAGGCCGACCACGGACTCGATCAGGAGGCCCTGCGCGCGGTCCCAGACGGTGATGCGGGCGGCGCGGTCGATCGGATCGCCGGGGGACCAGGCGGCGAGCGCCTCCTTCGTCGGCTCGTCGAGGAGGACGAACGCGAACAGGTGGTCGCGGGTCAGGTCCCGTTCGCGGCGGACGATGTCGATCGCGAGCCGCAGCTCGTCGGGGGACAGGGGATCGAGCGGGTGCGGCGCCATGGGCGGAGTATGGCCGGGCCGCGGGCCGGCCGCACCGGTCAGAAGACGATCACCTGGCGTCCGGCCTCGCCGGAGCGGATCCGGTCGAAGGCCCGGTTGACGTCGTCGAGCGTGATCCGCTCGATCATCGGCTCGAGCACGAGGTCGCCGGATTCGAGCCAGGCGATGATGCGGGGCCAGTCGCGGGAGGGCACGAACGAGCCGTACCAGGAGCCCGCGACCACCCGTTCGCCGACCACCACGTCGAGGGCCGGGAGGCCGGGTCGCTGGTCCGGCATCGCCATGCCGATCAGGGTGGCGCGGCCGGCGGGGGCCGTCATCGCGATCGCCTGCTCGATCGTGGCGGTGGCTCCGAGCGCCTCGAAGGCGTGGTCGACGCCGCCGGTCAGCTCGAGCACGGCGGCGACGGCGTCCTCGGCCGAGGCGTCGACCGCGTCGGTGGCGCCCAACTCCCGCGCCAGCGAGAGCTTCGCGGGATTCGCGTCGATGGCGATGACGCGGCCGGCTCCGGCGATCCGCGCCGCCTGGATCGCGCTCATGCCGACGCCGCCGGCCCCGATCACCGCGACGGTCTCGCCGGGCTGGACGCGGGCCGAGTTCATGACCGCGCCGACGCCGGTGGTGACGGCGCAGCCGACGAGCGCGAGCTGCTCCCACGGCAGCTCGGTCACGACGGGCACGGCGCACGCGGCCGGCACGACCGACCATTCGGAGAAGGTGGACGAGCAGTAGTGGCGGATCGTGCGACCGCCCTGGCTGAAGCGGCTCGTCCCGTCGGCCATCAGGCCCTGGAGGAACGACTCCTGGTCCTCGCACAGCGCCGGCAGGTCGCGCGCGCACATCCGGCACGAGCCGCACGGCGCGACCCAGGCCAGGACGACGCGGTCGCCGACTGCGACTCCCTCGACACCCGCTCCGATCGCGGCGACCTCGCCGGCGCCCTCGTGGCCGAGCAGCGAGGGCGTCGTGATCCCGTCGATGCCCGCCAGCGAGTGCACGTCGGAGCGGCAGACGCCGCTCGCGCCGAGCCGCACCAGGACCTCGCCGGGTCCCGGGTCGGCGACCTCGAGGTCGTCGACGACGGTGAGCGGGGCGTGCAGGCTCTCGGCGATGGCGGCGCGGCAGGTTCTCATGCGCCGATCGTCGCAGGTCCTGCGTGCACGTGCCACCTGCGGTGCGCCGTGACCGCCCGCCGCGGAGGGAGGAGGCCCCCGCGGCGGGCGTCGCGCCTAGTGCCCGAACTTGACGTCGGGCAGGATCCGGTCGAGCCACTTGGGGAGGTACCAGGCGGCGCGGCCCGACAGGCGCAGCGCCACCGGCATCAGCAGCAGCCGGATCAGGAGGGCGTCGAGGAGGACCGCGACGCCCAGGATGATGCCCATCTCCTTCGGCGGGATGGGGCCGGAGATGGCGAACGTGAAGAACACCGCGACCATCACCGCGGCGGCGGCGAAGATCACGCGGCCCGAGTGCGCGACGCCGCCGATGGCGGCCTCCTTCGGGTCGTGCGAGCGGTCGTAGTGCTCCTTGGCCGAGGCCAGCAGGAAGACCGTGTAGTCCATGGAGATCGCGAAGATCATCGCGAAGAAGAACACCGGGCCCCAGGCGTTGAGGAAGCCCTGCGACTCGAAGCCGAGCAGGCCGGCGAGGTTGCCGTCCTGGAAGATCAGCTTCGCGACGCCGAACGCGGCGGCGACGGCGAGCAGGTTCGTGACGACGCCGATGGCGGCGATCAGCGGGGCCTGCAGCGCGACGAGCAGGAGCAGGAACCCGAGCACCAGCACGATCGCCATCACGATCGGGGTGGCGTCGCCGAGGGCGACCTCGAGGTCGTGGTTCTCGGCGGCCGCGCCGCCCACGAGGGCGCCGGTGGGCAGCGCGTCGCGCAGCCGGTCGATCGCGCCGCCGAGGGCGGGGTCCGACGGGTCGACGGCCGGGACGGCCTGGATCAGCACCCGGTCGCCCGAGGCGGACGGCATCGGGGGCATCACCGCCGCGATGCCCGGATCGGCGGACAGCGTCGACTCGACGGCCGCCTGGTCGGCCACGGGCGCGACGACCTGGAGCGCGCCGGGCGCGCCGGGCCCGAGGGCGGTCTGGATCGCCTCGTAGCCGATCCGCGAGGAGTCCTCCTCCGGCACGACCTTGATCGACGGCATGCCCGTGCGCAGGTCGAGCGCGGGGACCGCGAGGCCGAGCAGGATCACGAGCGCGACGATGCCGGGGATGATCGGGCGGCGCCAGAGGAACGCGCCCCAGCGCTCGAAGAGCGGCGAGCGGTGCTCGCCGGCGTTGACCCAGGGCAGGGCGACCCGGTTGATGCGGGTGCCGAGCTTCGCCAGCACCACGGGCAGCAGGGTCAGCGTGGCGAGCAGGACGAAGATGACGCTGAGCATGATCCCGAGCGCCATCGAGCGGAACGCCGGGCTCGGCACCAGCATCACGGCCGACAGCGAGATCAGGACGGTGATGCCGCTGAACAGGACGGCCTTGCCGGCGGTGTCCATGGCCACGCCCACGGCCTGGGCGGGGGTGAGCCCGCCGCCCATCAGCGCGGCGCGGAAGCGCACCACCAGAAACAGGGCGTAGTCGATGCCCAGCGCGAGTGCGAACATCAGCGCGAAGTTCATCGCCCAGATCGACACGTCGAAGACCTGCGCCGTGAGGTAGAGGCTGCCGGCGGTGGCCATCAGGCCGATGATCGTGAGCATCAGCGGCAGGCCCGCGGCCACGAGGCTGCCGAAGGCGAGCATCAGGATCGCGAGGGTGACGGGCCAGGAGTAGAGCTCGGACTTCATCATTGCGCTCTTGTTCGCCTCGTTGAAGTCGCTCCACATCCCGGGGGCGCCGGTCAGGGCGACGACGACCTGGTCGTCGCCGACGGCCCGGAGGTCGGCCTTGAGGCGGTCGGCGGCCCGCACCATCTCGGTCGGGCTGAGCGCGGCGCCGCCCTGGACGACGGCGGTGCGGCCGTCCTGGGAGATCGACATGCCGGGCTGGGGCGGGACGACGGTGGAGACGGCGGCGTCGCCTTCGAGGATGCCGGTGACGTCGGCGACGGCCTGCTGGTAGGCCGGGTCGTCGACGGTCAGGGTCTGGGACGTGAGGACGACCATCATCGCGCCGCCGCCGAGGCCCTGGAACTCGGACTGGACGACGTCGCGGGTCGCCACGGACTCGGAGCCCGTGGCCTCCCAGCCGGCGCCCGACAGCGCCTTCTCCGCCTGGGGGGCGAAGAAGCCGAGCGCGCCGGCGACGACGAGCCAGATCAGGGCGACGAGCTTGCGATGCGTCGCCGCCCACAGCCCGAGCCGGCCGATCGGGCCGAGCGCGGGAAGCGCCACGGCGCTCACCGGGTGCACCCCGGCTCGACGCCGAAGACGCGGCGGATGACGAAGGCGGCGGGGCAGGAGCCGGCGGCCACGTACAGCCACTGGTTGAGGCCGACGAACGCGGTCAGGAGCAGGAACCACTCGGACACGAGGACGGCGAGCAGGACGCTGGCGATGACCATCGTGCCGGCGAGCGCGAACAGGACGCGCTCGAGCGGCCAGCGGCTCGTCTTCGCGGTGGGGGTGGACGGGGTGGCGACGGACAAGGGGCTTCTCCTCAACTGAACAACCAAATGGCTGTGAAGTTGTATCAGGAGGTCCGCTCGGCTGTCAAGCGCTCTCCTTGACGCGAGCCGGCCATGGCCCCTAGACTCTGAAATGTCAGTGTGACGGCCACGCCCCGGAGGCGACCATGGACCCCAACGAGCACGCCCTGCACAACGCCCCCTTCCTGTGGCGCTCGCCCGAGCCGAAGGCCTCCTACGAGGCGGTCGTCGTCGGCGGCGGCCTGCACGGCCTCGCCACCGCCTACTACCTGGCCAAGAACCACGGCATGACCGACATCGCCGTGGTCGAGCGCGGCTGGATCGGCAACGGCAACGCCGTCCGCAACACCACCATCATCCGCTCCAACTACCTATGGGACGAGAGCGCCGCGATGTACGAGCACGCGCTCAAGCTGTGGGAGGGCTGGACCGACGAGCTCGACTACGAGATCCTCTTCTCGCAGCGCGGCGTCCTCAACCTGGCCCACAACCTGCACGACGTGCGCGAGTCCGTCCGCCGCGTCGAGGCCAACCGCCTCAACGGCGTCGACGCCGAGTGGCTGGACGCCGACCAGGTCAGGGAGTTCTGCCCGATCATCGACGTGTCGCCCGACGCGCGCTACCCGGTGATGGGCGCGACCCTGCAGCGCCGCGCCGGCATCGCCCGCCACGACGCCGTCATCTTCGCCCTCGGCCGCGCCTGCGACGCCCTCGGCGTCGACATCATCCAGGGCTGCGAGGTCACCGGCATCGACGTCGTCGACGGCCGCGTCACGGGCCTGCAGACGTCGAAGGGCCGGATCGGCGCGGGCCGCGTCGGGCTGGTGGCCGCGGGCCGCACGAGCCTCCTGACCGCGATGGCGGGCTTCGACGTGCCGATCCAGTCGCACCCCCTGCAGGCCCTCGTCTCCGAGGTCTACGAGCAGGTCCTCAACTGCGTCGTCATGTCGAACGCGGTGCACGTCTACGTCTCCCAGGCCCACAAGGGCGAGCTCGTGATGGGCGCCGGCATCGACGCCTTCAACTCCTACGCCCAGCGCGGCGGCCTGCACGTGATCGAGGAGCAGATGGCGGCCGGCATGCAGCTGTTCCCGCACTTCTCCCGCGCGCGCGTCCTGCGCACCTGGGGCGGCATCGTCGACGTCTGCCCGGACGCCTCGCCGATCGTCGGGCTGACCCCCGTCGAGAACCTCTACGTCAACTGCGGCTGGGGCACGGGCGGCTTCAAGGCCACGCCCGGCTCCGGCTGGGTGATGGCGCACACGATCGCCACCGGCGAGCCGCACGAGCTCAACCGCCCCTTCTCCCTGACCCGCTTCGAGACGGGCGAGCTGATCGACGAGCACGGCGCCGCCGCGGTCGCCCACTAGGAGTCCCCCATGTTCCAGATCCGCTGCCCCTACTGCGGCCCGCGCGACGAGCCGGAGTTCAAGTACGGCGGGCAGGCGCACGTCGCCTACCCCGCCGACCCCGAGGCCCTCTCCGACGAGGAGTGGGCGCGCTTTCTGTTCTTCCGGGACAACTCGAAGGGCCGCTACGCGGAGCGCTGGAACCACGCGGCGGGGTGTCGGCGCTGGTTCAACGTGGTCCGCGACACGGGCACGCACGAGCTGGTCGGCTCGTACCGGGTCGGCGAGCAGCCGGAGGCGGCCCGATGAGGCGCCTCCCCGACCGCGGCCGGGTCGATCACGACCAACGCGTCGCCTTCAGCTGGGACGGCCGCGCGGTCGAGGGCCTGCGCGGCGACACGCTCGCCTCGGCGCTGCTCGCGAGCGGCGTGCTCGTCCTCGGCTCGAGCGTCCTGATGTCGCGTCCGCGCGGCATCGTCGGTGACGGCGTCACGGACCCGCACGCCTTCGCGCAGGTCGGTGCCGGCGACCGCACCGAGCCCCTGATGCGCATGCACGAGGTCGAGGCGCACGACGGCCTCGTCGCCGAGAGCCGCCTGCACCAGGGCATCCTGCCGACGGGCCCCGACCCGGACCGCTTCGAGAAGCGCCACGCCCACGCCGACGTCGTCGTCGCGGGCGCCGGCCCGGCCGGCCTCGCCGCCGCGCTCGCCGCGGCCGAGCAGGGTGCGCGCGTGATCCTCGCCGACGACCACCCGCAGCTCGGTGGCTCGCTGCTCGGCGAGGAGCTCCTGCTCGACGACCGCCCCGCCCACGAGTGGGCGCGCCACGTCGAGGACGCGCTGCGCGCGCACCCGGACGTGCTCGTCCTGCCGCGCACCACCGTCGTCAACGTCGGCGACCAGGGCGCCGTCGCCCTCGTCGAGCGCGTCTCCGAGCACGTCGCGCCCGAGCACCGGCACGGCCGCGCGCTCCGGCGCCTGTGGCAGGTGCGCACGCGCGAGCTCGTGGTGGCCACGGGCGCGACCGAGCGCTCGCTGGTCTTCGCCGACAACGACCGCCCCGGCGTGATGCTCGCCGGCGGCGTGCGCGGCCTGTTGCACCGCTACGGCCTCGTCCCCGAGCGCTGCGTGGTGTTCACGGCCAACGACTCCGCGTACCGCACCGCGATCGACCTCGTGGGCGCCGGCGTCGAGGTGCCGTGCGTCGTCGACGTGCGCCCCGACCCGACGGGCCCGCTCGCCGAGCGCGCCCGCGCGCTCGGGATCGCGGTGCGCGCAGCCAGCGCCGTGATCGGCACCGACGGCGACGCGGAGGGCGCCCTCGCCGGCGTCCGCGTCGTCGCGCTCGACGGCGGCGCCGAGGAGGTCGTCGCCTGCGACGTGCTCGCCGTCTCCGGTGGCTGGGACCCCCTGATGGACCTCCACCACCACGTCGGCGGACGCGCCCGCTGGGACGCGGAGCGGCTCTGCTTCGTGCCCGACGGCACCGTGCCCGGCGTGCACCTGGCGGGCTCCGCAGCCGGCGTCTTCGGCACGGAGGCGTGCCGCCGCGACGGCCACCTCGTCGGCCTCGTCGCCGCCGAGGCCACGGGCCACGGCTCCGCCGCGGACGGCCCCGACGCGCCGGCCGCCCGGGACGCGGCGGAGGCGCCCCCGGCGGACTTCGTCGTCACGCCCGGCACCGATCCCGTCCACGCCTTCGTCGACCAGCACCGCGACGTCACCATCGCCGGCGTCGAGCGCGCGCTCGGCTCGGGCATCCGCCACGTCGAGCACCTCAAGCGCTACACGCTCGTCGGCACCGGCACCGAGCAGGGCCGCACCGCCAAGGTCAACGCGGGCCGCATGGCCGCCGACCGCTTCGCGCTGCCGTTCGCGGAGGTCGGCGTCTCCAACGCCCGCCCGCCCGCGCAGCCCGTCACCTTCGGCGCCCTCGCGGGCCGCGCGCTCGGCGAGCGCTTCGACCCGGTCCGCACCACCTCGATCCACCCCTGGCACGTCGCCCACGGCGCCGTCTTCGAGGACGTCGGCCAGTGGAAGCGCCCGTGGTACTTCCCGCAGGCCGGCGAGGACATGGACGCGGCCGTGCTGCGCGAGTGCCGGGCCGTGCGCGAGGGCGTCGGCATGATGGACGCCTCGACGCTCGGCAAGATCGACGTCAAGGGCGCCGACGCCGGCGAGTTCCTCGACCGCCTCTACACGGGCGTGATGAGCACCCTCAAGCCGGGCCGCGCCCGCTACGGCGTGATGTGCAAGGCGGACGGCATGGTGATGGACGACGGCGTGGTCCTGCGCCTCGCCGAGGACCGCTTCCTCGCGACCACGACCACGGGCGGCGCCGCCGGTGTGCTCGACTGGATGGAGGACTTCCTCCAGACCGAGTGGCCCGACCTCGACGTCTGGCTCACCTCCGTGACCGAGCAGTGGGCGACCGTGGCGATCGTCGGGCCGAAGGCGCGCGAGGTGATGGCCGCGCTCGCTCCGCAGCTCGACGTCAGGCAGGACGCCTTCAAGTTCATGCAGCTCGAGGAGGCCGTCGTCGCCGGCATCGAGGCGCGCGTCGCGCGGATCTCGTTCTCCGGCGAGCTGGCCTTCGAGATCAGCGTCCCGATGACGTGGGGCCTCGCCCTCTGGGAGGCCGTCTTCGCGGCCGGCCAGCCGTTCGGGATCACGCCGTACGGCACCGAGTCGATGCACGTCCTGCGCGCCGAGAAGGGCTACTTCATCGTCGGCCAGGAGACGGACGGCACCGTCACGCCGCTCGACCTCGGCCTCGACTGGATGGTCGCCGACAAGGAGTTCGTCGGCCGCCGCAGCCTGCGCCGCTCCGACATGCTCCGCGACGACAGAAAGCAGCTCGTCGGCATCCTGCCGGCGGAGCGGCTGCCCGAGGGCGCCCAGCTCGTCGACGACGCCGACTTCGAGATCCCCGTGCCGATGATCGGGCACGTGACGTCCTCGTACGACAGCGCCGCCCTCGGCCGGCCTTTCGGCCTCGCGCTCGTGCGCCGCGGGCGCGACCGGATCGGCGAGACGATCTACGCGCCGCTGCAGCACGGCACCGTGGCGGTGGAGATCGTCGACCCCGTGCTCTTCGACCAGGAGGGGGCCCGCCGCGATGGCTGACCGCACCGCACCGCTCGCCGCCATGGAGGACCGCATCGCGGCCGCCGCGTTCCCCGGCGCCGCGCTCGCGGCCGTGCCGTTCGTCGCGCAGGTCGGCATCCGCCTCGACCCGGCCGGGCCCGCCGCGGCCCGCGTGGCCGAGGCGCTCGGCCTGCCCCTGCCGGAGGCCAACCGGGTCTCGGCGTCGGGCGGGCGCCGCGCGCTCTGGCTCGGCCCCGACGAGTGGCTCGTGGTGGCCGCCGACGGCGAGGAGCGGGCGCTGGTGGGCATCCTCGAGGACGCGATCGGCGCCGACGGCGCGGTCGTCGACCTGTCGGCGAACCGCACCGGCCTCGAGCTGTCGGGCCCGCTCAGCCGCGACGTGCTCGCAACCTGCTGCTCCCTCGACCTGCACCCGCGCGCATTCGGGCCCGGCCGCTGCGCCCAGACCCTCGTGCAGAAGGCGGGCGTCCTGATCGAGCAGCGCGACGCGGACACGTTCCTCCTGCTCGTGCGGCCCTCCTTCGCCGCCTACGTCGCCGAATGGCTGGTCGACGGCATGGCCGGCCTCGCCGCCGACCTCGCGGCCGTCTAGTCAGCCCTGCATCGGACGACGGTCCGGCGCATCCATCCAGGGAGCCTCCTGCTCGAGCGCCGCGCCGACCCGGAACGGCGTCGCGTCGTCGTAGGTGCGTCCGACGATCTGCAGGCCCGTCGGCACGCCGTTGTCGGCGAACCCGCTCGGCACGTTCAGGACCGGGCACGCGCTGAGGATGTTGAAGATCGGCGTGATCGCCATCTCGAAGTAGAACTCGAGCTCGACGCCGCCGACCTCGAGGCCGTGGTCGGCGTACTCGTCGTCGGCCACGAGCCCGCGCGTTCCGACCGTCGGGCAGAGCAGCGCCTCGTGCTCCTCGAGGACGGGGGCCACGGCGTTCCAGATCTCGGACTCGGCCTCGATCTGGCCGTAGCCGGTGGTCTCGCCCTGCAGCTGCACCATGTGCTCCGCGAAGGCGATCGCATGATCGGTCATGTCGGCCCGGTGCTCGGCCACCATCCCGCCGATCCAGGCGCCGAAGATCTGGGCGAAGTGGTAGCCCATCGCGGCTCGGAAGCCGGCGCGGTCGAGCGGGATGTCGACCTCGCGGACGTCCGCGCCGGCGGCGCGCAGGGCGTCGGCCGCGGCCAGCGTGTTGGCGCGCACCTCGTCGTCGAGGGGGACGAGGCCCCCGAAGTCGAGGCAGACGGCGATCCGCATGCCGGTGACGTCGGCGACGATGGGGCCCAGCTCGAGCTTGGGGCGCAGCGAGCGGTGGTCCATCGGGTGGGGGCCGGCCAGCGCGTTCTGGAACAGGCGCATGTCCTCGACGGTGCGGGCGAGGCCGCCGTTGTGGCAGTACAGGTCGAGGCCGAACGGCGGCTCGCACGGCACGCGCCCGTGCGGCGCCTTGAACCCGACCACGCCGTTGAACGAGGCGGGGACGCGGATCGAGCCGCCGATGTCGGAGCCGCCCGCGAGCGTCGTCGAGCCGGCGGCGAGCGCCGCACCCGACCCGCCCGACGATCCCCCGACCCCGAACTCGGGGTTCCACGGATTGCGCGTGACGCCGTGGATGCGCGACTGCGTGAAGCCCGCGCAGGAGAACTCCGGCGTCGTCGCGCGCGCATGCTGGATGCAGCCCGCGTCGAACATCCGCTGCGCCAGCGGCGACGTCTCGTCGGCGACGAGGTCCCGGTACACGAGGCTGCCCATCGACCACGGCTGGCCCGCCACCGGCATCTCGTCCTTGATCGCGGTCGGCAGGCCCTCGAGCGGGCGCGCGGTGCCGTCGAGCCAGCGCGCCTCCGCGGCCCGCGCCTCCGCACGGGCCTCGTCGTAGCGGGTAAAGCAGAACGCGTTCACCGTCGGCTCCGTCGCCTCCGCGCGGGCGATCACGGCGTCCATCAGCTCGACCGGCGAGAGCTCCCGGGCGGCGAAGCCGGCGAGCGCGTCGGCAGCGGACAGGTAGGCGAGGTCGCTCACGGGTCGCTCCTCCGCAGGAAGGCCTCGACGACGTCGGCGTAGCGGTCGGCCTCCTCGATGTGCGCGACGTGCGACGACTCCTCGAAGCAGACGAGCTCGGCGTGGGGGATCCCTTCGCGGATCCGCTCCGAGCAGGCCTCGCCGAGCTCGTCGAAGCGGCCGTACGTGCACAGCGTCGGGATGCCGATGCGGTGCAGGTCCGCATCGCGCGACCAGTCCTTCATGTTGCCGATCAGCGTGAACTCGTTCGGGCCGTTCATGGTGTTGTAGACCGGGTTGCCGTCGAGCGACTCGGCGGTCCTGAGCATGCAGTCGGGCCACGGGTCGAGCCGGCACAGGTGGCGCGTGTAGAAGGCCATCTCCGCGTCGGGGTAACGCGGGTCCTCGCGGTCGCCGGCGAGCAGGACCTCGCCGTGCGGCGCGGGCAGCTCGGCCATCAGCCGCCGGCACTCCTGCCCGAACAGCGGCATGCTCGACGACGTCGAGGCCAGCACCACGGCGCGGATGCCGCGGGGCTCGCGGCAGAGGTAGTCGATCGACAGCCAGCCGCCCCACGACTGGCCGAGCAGGTGGCAGGCGTCGAGGCCGAGCGCCTCGCGCATGCGGTCGACCTCGCCCGTGAAGTAGTCGATCGTCCACAGCGACGTGTCGTCGGGGATGTCGGAGCGGCCGCAGCCGAGCTGGTCGTAGACGATCACGGGGCGGTGCTCGGCGAGGCGCTCCTCGAGCGGCTCGAGGTAGTACGCGGCGGCGCCGGGGCCGCCGTGCAGGAGCAGGATCGGCAGCCGGTCGCCGCCGCCCGAGCGCCGGTACCAGACGCGTCCGTGCTCCAGGTCGATGAAGCCCTCTTCGGCCATGCCGTTCCTCTCCCTCGCGGTGAGGGGGATCGTCGGCGCGGACGGCCGTCCTGTCAATGGCCCCGGCTCAGGCCAGGTGCTCGGCGATCGCCGCGAGCGAGCGCATCGTCTCCGCCGACTGGGCCTCGTCCCAGGCCAGGGGGTACGTCGACATCCGGGCGATCACGACGCCGGCGGGGCGGTCGACGTAGCAGTACTGGCCGTGGATGCCGAGGCCGCTGAGGACCTCGCCGCGGCGGATCACCCAGAAGGCGTTGCGGTACATCGACCAGTCGCCCTTCGTCGCCTGGTCGAGGGTGGGGCTGGCCGTGAACTGGCGCTCGCACTCGTCGTCGCCCTCGCGCGTGTCGCGCACCCACTCGGCGGGGATCACCTGCGCGTCGCCCGCGCGGCCGTCGTCGAGGTAGGCCTGCCCGAGCCGGGCGAGGTCGCGCAGGGCGCACGACATGCCGCCGTCCACCACCGGGAAGCCGAGCGGGTCGAGCATGATGTCCGCGTCGAACTCCTGGCCGAGCGGCCCCCACAGCTCCTCGGAGAGGACCTCGTGGAAGCGGCGCCCGGTGACGGTCTCGATGATGTGCGCCTGGATGTTCGTCAGGGGCGAGCGGTAGTCGAACCAGGCGCCGTGCTCGTAGGCGGTCGGGTACGTCCGGAAGTGCCCGAGCACGCCGATCGGCTCGCGGTCGCCGAGGCGCCGGTAGCTCGCGTGGCGCTCGTACTCGAGCAGCGGGTTGTCGGCGTCGGGGTCGGCGTAGAGGCCGTAGTCCTCCACGAACTCCGTGCCCGCGGTCATGTCGACGACGTGGGCTACCGTCGCGCCGTCGAGGCTGGTGCCGGCCATGTCCCCGACGAGGTCGGTGACGAGGTCGGAGCGGCGGACGAGGCCCTTGCCGACCTGCACGCCGAGCAGCGCGCAGCACCACGACTTCGAGACGCTCATCAGGAGGTGCGGCGTGCGCTCGGTCATCCCGTTGAAGTAGCGCTCGTAGGCGATGCGGCCGTCCTTGAGGACGCAGATGCCCTCGGCCTGTGAGCGCGCGAGCTGGTCGGCGACGGTCACCGCCGCGCCGTCGATGCCCTCGAAGGCCACGTGGTCGATCTCGCGCGGGTCGTGCTCGAGGATCCGCGGCGGATGCGTGTCGTTGCCGATCCGCGCCGTCGGCGCGAACTCGCGCACGCGCTGGAAGGACCGCCGCGGGAAGGGGTCGGTCAGCCAGGTGTCGAGGGTGGTGGGTGCGAGGCCGGTCATCGCGCGATCATCGCAGCCGCCGGCCCCCGGGGGAAGGGCTACGCGAGGCCGTCGGCGAAGCGGCGGATCCGCCGGGCCGCCTCGACGAGCTGCTCGTCGTCCATGCCGAGCGAGATGCGCACGTGGCCGGCGCCCGACGGCCCGAACGTGTGGGTCGGGAGGACCGACACGCGCTCTTGGTCGAGCAGGCGCAGCGCGAAGTCCTCCGCCTCCAGCCCCGTGGGCCGGATGTCGATCATCACGAACATGCCCGCCTCCGGCCGCCGCGGGACGATCGCGGAGGCCCCCTCGAGCTCGGCCATGACCCGGTCGAGGCGGCGCAGGTACTTCTCCCGCTCGGCGCGCGGGAAGGCGCCGCCGTCGGCGAGGGCCACGGCGCCCGCGTCCTGGATGAACTGGACGCAGCCGAACAGCATGGCCTCGAGCAGCACCCCGGCGCGCGCGGCGAGCTCGGGCGGCGCGACCGACCAGCCGTGCCGGAAGCCCGTCATCGCGTACGCCTTCGAGAGCGTGCCGAGCGAGATCACGCGGTCCTCGACGCCGTCGAGCGCGAGGATGCTCGTGTAGGGGCCGGCGAAGTCGAACTCGCCGTACACCTCGTCGGCGAGCAGCCACAGGTCGTGCTCGGCGCAGAGGTCGGCGATCGCCTGGAGCTCGGCGCGGTCGAGCATCGCGCCGGTCGGGTTGTGCGGGTGCGTGAGGACGACCGCGCGCGTGGCGGGGCGGATCGCGGCGCGCAGGTCGTCGATCCGCGGGTGGAAGCCGTCCTCGGGGCGCAGCGGGACGTGGTCGACCTCGACGCCGCTGGCGCGCAGCACCTGCGTGTACGGGGCGTAGAACGGCTCGGGCAGGATCAGCGCGTCGCCCGGGCCGACGATCGTCATCAGCATTCCGAACATCGCGGTCTGCGCGCCGGGGAAGAAGTTGACCATGGCGGGCGTGATCTCCCGCCCGGCCTGCCGCGACACGTAGCCGCAGATCGCCGCCACGACGGCGGCCTCGCCGCGGGCCTCCGCGTAGCGGGTGCGGCCGCGCGCGATCGACGCATCGACCTCCGCGACGACGGCGGGCGGCGGCGGCGAGTCGGGCTCGCCGATCGAGAGGATGATGATGTCCTCGCCCGCGGCCTTCCGCTCCGACGCGATCTGGTGGACCTTCCAGGCGGGGTCCGGCTCGTCGGAGAGCCGCAGGGAGAGGGGGGAGTACGGGGGCACCGCGCCACGATACCGGGGCCGGCGCCGATGCGGTGGCGCCCCTAGAGGCCCTTGCGGGCCTTCTCGAGGCGGCGGCGCTGGTTCGGGTCGAGCTCGACCTTGCGCAGGCGGACGGCGTCGGGGGTGACCTCGACGCACTCGTCCTCGGCGATGAACTCGAGCGCCTGCTCGAGCGACAGGTGGCGCGGCGGCGTCAGCCGCACGAGCTCCTCGGCGTGGGCGGCGCGCATGTTCGTCAGCTTCTTCTCGCGCGTCGGGTTGACCTCCATGTCCTCGGAGCGCGCGTTGAGGCCGATGATCATCCCGTTGTAGACGTCGACGCCGGGCTCGACGAACAGCTCGCCGCGCTCCTGCAGCGTCATCAGGGCGTGCTCGGTGGCGACGCCCTGGCGGTCGGCGATCAGCGAGCCGTTCTGCCGGGCGCGGATCTCGCCGTGCCACGGCTCGAAGCCCTCGAGAACGTGGTGCAGCTGGCCCGTGCCGCGCGTCTCCGTGAGGAACTCCGTGCGGAAGCCGATCAGCCCGCGGGCCGGGACGATCTGCTCGATCCGCACCCAGCCGGTGCCGTGGTTGACCATCGACTCCATGCGGCCCTTGCGGATGCCGAGCATCTGGATCACGACGCCGGCGTACTCCTCCGGCACGTCGATGGCGAGGCGCTCCATCGGCTCGTGGCGCTTCCCGTCGATCGTGCGCGTCACGACCTGCGGCTTGCCGACGGTCAGCTCGAAGCCCTCGCGGCGCATCGTCTCGACGAGCACCGCGAGCTGCAGCTCGCCGCGGCCCTGCACCTCCCACGCGTCGGGCCGGTCGGTCGCGCCGACGCGCAGGGAGACGTTGCCGACCAGCTCCTGGTCGAGGCGCTGCTTGACCATCGTGGCGGTCAGCTTCGCGCCGCTCCTGCCCGCGAGCGGCGAGGTGTTGATGCCGATCGTCATCGACAGGCTCGGCTCGTCGACGGCGATCACGGGCAGGGGGCGTGCGTCGTCCGGGGCGGCGATCGTCTCGCCGATCGTCACCTCGGGGATGCCCGCGATGGCGACGATGTCGCCGGGGCCCGCCTCCTCGGCGGGGACCCGCTCGAGCTCCTCGGTGACGTAGAGCTCCGTCAGCCTGACCTGCTCGACCGTGCCGTCCGCGCGGCACCAGGCGACGGTCTCGCCCTTGCGCATCGTGCCGTGGTGGATGCGGCACAGCGCGAGCCGGCCCATGTACGGCGACGCGTCGAGGTTCGTGACGAGCGCCTGCAGCGGGTGGTCGGGGTCGTGCTCGGGGGCGGGCACGTGCGCGAGGATCGTCTCGAACAGCGGGCCGAGGTCGTCCGCGAGGGCGTCGGGGCCGTCCAGGGACGCCCGGCCGGCGCGGGCGTTCGCGTACACGATCGGGAAGTCGATCTGCGACTCGTCGGCGTCGAGGTCGAGGAACAGGGCGTAGGTCTCGTCGAGCACCTCGGCGACGCGCGCGTCGGGCCGGTCGACCTTGTTCACGCAGAGGATCACCGGCAGCCGCGCCTCGAGCGCCTTGCGCAGCACGAAGCGGGTCTGCGGCAGCGGCCCCTCGCTGGCGTCGACGAGCAGGAGCACGGCGTCGACCATCGTCAGGCCGCGCTCGACCTCGCCGCCGAAGTCGGCGTGGCCGGGCGTGTCGATGATGTTGATCTTGACGTCGCCGTGGCGGACGGCGGTGTTCTTCGCGAGGATCGTGATGCCCTTCTCGCGCTCCAGGTCGTTGGAGTCGAGCACGCGCTCGGCGACGTCCTGGTTCTCGCGGAAGGCGCCCGACTGCCACAGCATCGCGTCGACCAGCGTCGTCTTGCCGTGATCGACGTGCGCGACGATCGCGAGGTTCCGGATCGAGTCGCGGCGCTCCACCGCCCGGCAGCCTATCCATGTCGGACCATGCGGCGAGCCGGTGGATGCAGCACCATGGGGGGCATGCACGTGCGCGTCGCCCTGATCGCCCTCGCCCTCGTCGCCGCCCTGCCGGCCGCCGCGCAGGCGGGCTGGCGCGACATCCCCGACCCGTCTGCGCAGCCGGACGTGGCCGCCCGGACGACGCGCGAGCGCGTCGGCCCGACGACGGTGGTGCGCACCTGGTACGAGGCGTGGAATGGGCGCCGGCGCGAGCTCCGGATCGCCGTGCCCACCGCCGCCCTCGCCGCGGGTCGGCCACTGCCCCTGCTGGTGACGGCGCGCCCCGCGGGCATGAGCCTGCTCTGCACCGACGAGACGATGCGGCTCGCGGGCCGCAGCGGCTTCGCGCTCGCCTGCCCGAGCGGGCAGGGCGTCGTCACGCGCTCCTTCTCATACGGGGCGGCCGGGCAGATCAGCGACCTCGCGAAGATGCCCAGGCTGGTGGAGGAGCGCGTGCCCGACCTGCGGGTCAACCGGCTGCGGACGTACCTGGCGGGCTCGTCGATGGGCGGCACCGAGGCGCTGCTCGTGGCGCTGCGCTACCCCGGCGCCTACGCGCGCGTCGCCGCGCTCGACCCGATCACCGACCAGGGCCTGCGCTTCTCGTCGTTGCCGATGCAGCGGCGCCTGCTCCTGCAGGCCGAGTGCGATGGGCCGCCCGTCCTCCGGCCCGAGTGCTACACGGCGCGCAGCCCGCAGGCGCACGTCGGCAAGGGCGCCGCGGCCGGGCCGATCGCGCTCTGGTACTCGACGCGCGACCCCGTCTCCGGCGAGCCGCGTCAGGTGCCGCGCTTCGCCGAGGGCCTCGCCGAGCGCGGCGCCCGCGGCTTCGCGGTCCGGGTCGGGCGCTGGGGGCACGGCGCGCTCTGGGAGCGCGCGCCGATGCGCCGCGCGTGGATGCGGGACCTCGGCCTGCCCGTCTCGGTGCCCGCGGCGCTGCCGTTCGCGTGGCACGGCCTGAACGCCTCGGGCGGCCGCCTCGTGCCGGCCCGCCGCGGCGCTTGACGCGGACGCTCGGCGCGCCGACGCTTCCGGGCGACCCCGGCCCAGGAGCGGACCCATGTGCGGCGATCTCGGCAACCTCATCTTCGAGGCGATGCAGACCACGGACGGCAGGCAGGTCTCGAAGAGCCCGTGGGGCCCCGACGACCAGATCGGCCGCCTCAACTGGATGACGCCGGCCGGACAGGCCGAGCTGCTCGCCCGCCTCGACGGCTCGAAGGTGTTCGACCTCTCCGTCGACTACTTCAAGGGGATGCCGTCCTGGATCGCCGCCGGTGACCCCGTCTACGACATCTGGATGACGCACACGCCCGAGGGGTCGCTGATCGACGGGCTGCCCGGCGTCGACCCGGCGCTGCTCGAGCGCCACTCGTACGCGGGCGACGCGGTGCAGATGTACACGCATTGCGGCACGCACCTCGACACGCTCAACCACTTCGGCTACGACGGCATGTTCTGGAACGGCTGGAACCAGAAGGAGCACCTCGGCAGCCGCCACTGGCTGGTCGGCGGTGCCGAGCACTACCCGCCGATCATCGGCCGCTGCGTCGCGATCGACGTGGCCGGCATGCACGGCGTCGACTGCCTCGACCCCGTCCACGAGATCACCGCGCAGGAGCTCCAGGACGCCCTCAAGCGGCAGGGCTCGGAGGTCCGGCCGGGTGACATCGTCCTGATCCGCACCGGCCGCATGACCGTCTGGCCGGACGTGCAGGCGTACATCACGGACCAGCCCGGCATCGGCATGGGCGCTGCGAAGTGGCTCTGCGAGGAGGCCGGCGCGATGCTGGTCGGCGCCGACTCGCTGTCTCTGGAGGTCACGCCGAACCCGGACCCGGAGACGTTCCTGCCGGTCCACTCCTACCTGTTCGCGACCGCGGGCTGCCCCCTGATGGAGGTCGTCGACATGGAGGAGATCTGCCGCGAGGGCGTCTACGAGTTCGCCTTCATGGGCTTCCCGTTGAAGCTGACGGGCGCGACCGGCACGCCGATCCGCCCCGTCGCGATCCCGCTGCGCGACTAGGCGGGGCGGGCGCGCCAGGCGAGCCAGAGGGCGAGCGCGAAGCCGGGCCACCAGACCAGATCGTTCGTGACGATGATCAGCCCGGCCTCGATCGGCACCCGGCCCGAGACGACGGCGCCGAGGAACCCGATCGGGCCGAGGATCTTCCCGAGCAGGCCGACGAGCACGATCGGCCAGTGGCGGATCGGGTCGCGCGCGGCGATCGCGTAGCCGATGCCGTACACGCCGACGATCATCCCGATGCACTGCCACAGCTCGGGGTAGATCGGCTGCTCGATCCCCGCGAGGTCGAACGCGCTGGCCGGAAATAGCACCGCCCACGCGCCGAACAGCACATTGTAGACGGCGGCGACGGCGAGCGTCGCCTTCGCGACGCGCAGCGCGGTGGAGGGAGGTGCGGCGGTGGCCACGCTCGATTCTTCGCAGCCCGACGCCGCTACGATCACCGCTGTGGACGACGCGACCGTCATCGTCGAGGAGACCGGCGTCGACCCGGCGCGCGGGACGTCGCGACTGACCCAGGACATCTCCGCCTTCGGGCACGGCCTGATCGGCGATGAGCCGGTGGAGGACGGCGGCGCCGACCTCGGCCCGCCGCCCTTCGCGCTGCTCCTCGCCGCGCTCGGCTCGTGCACGTCGATGACGCTGCGGATGTACGCGGACCTCAAGGAGTGGCCGCTCGAGCGCGTGCGCGTCGAGCTGCGCCACGAGCAGGGACCCGACGGGCTCGAGATCGATCGGCGCATCGAGCTGACGGGCGACCTCGACGAGGCGCAGCGCGAGCGGCTGCTCGCGATCGCGAACCGATGCCCCGTGCACAAGGCACTCACGCACCCGCTCGAGATCCGCTCCACGCTGGCGTGAGCCGGCCCCCGGCCGGGCCCGGCGCCCGCGCGTAGTATCCGGGTGCGGTGCCGATCCGGGCGTCGCGCCGTCAGATCCGCCGCCCGCGCGGCTCTTCACCTCCGACCAGCCCGATGCCCCTGCCCCGCCCCCTGATCCTCGTCGCCGCGCTCGCCGCGCTGCTCGCCGTCGCGGCCGCCCCGGCCGCGGCCCGACCCGGCGACGCCGTCCCCGGCGAGTACATCGTCAAGGTGCGCGGCAACGTGTCGCCGTCCGACCTCGCCCGCGAGCAGGTCGGCAACGCGAACGTGAAGGGCGTCTACCGGCGCGTCATGAACGGGTTCACGGCGCGCCTGACCGAGGGCCGGCGGCGCGCGCTCGAGCAGCACCCGTGGGTCCTGTCGGTCGTCCCGAACCGCGTGGTCGAGACGACGGCGACCGTCGCGCCCGCCACCTGGGGCCTCGACCGCGTCGACCAGCGCGCCCTGCCGCTGAACGGCGCCTACGACTACTCGTCCACCGGGAGCGGCGTCAGCGCGTACGTGATCGACACCGGCGTCAACGCGTCGCACAGCCTGCTCGCGGGACGCGTCGCGGCGGGCTTCTCGGCCATCGACACGGGCACCGGCGCAAGCGACTGCAACGGGCACGGCACGCACGTCGCCGGCACCATCGCGGCCACCACCTACGGCGTCGCGCCCGAGGCGGGCGTGATCCCGGTGCGCGTCCTCGACTGCTCCGGCTCGGGCACCCTGGCGGGCGTCCTGCTCGGCCTCGAGTGGGTCGTCGCGCACCACAAGCCGGGCGAGCCCGCGGTCGCGAACCTCTCGCTCGGCGCCGGCGTCGCAGTGCCCGAGCTCGACGCCGCCGTCGAGTCCGCCGTCGCCGACGGCATCGTGGTCGCCGTCGCGGCGGGCAACGACGACGTCGACGCCTGCGATGTCTCACCGGCGCGCGCCCCGTCCGCCCTGACCGTGGGTGCGACGACGAGCGCCGACGCGCGCGCCTCCTACTCGAACTACGGCTCCTGCCTCGACCTGTTCGCGCCGGGCTCCGGCATCACGTCGGCCTGGTACACGTCGACGACGGCGCTCGCGACCCTGTCCGGCACGTCGATGGCCGCCCCGCACGTGGCCGGCATCGCGGCGCGCCTGTGGTCCGGCCAGCCGACCGCGTCCGAGCCCGGGGTGCGCGCGCAGATCGCGGCCGACGCCACCACCGACGCCGTCGCGAGCCCGGGCACCGGCTCGCCGAACCGCCTCGCCTGGGTCGACCCGGGCACGCCAGCTCCGGTGGCGGACCTGCCCGCGCCGACGCCGCCCGCCGACCCCGCGGACGCGCCGGCCCTGCCCTCGGTCGGGCCCGAGGTCGATACCGGGGACGACGCGGGCGACGGATCCGACGCGGGTTCGGGTGCGGGGTCGGGCGGCGGCTCCGGCGGCACCGCCCTCACCGCGCCGCGGATCACGGCTGTCACCCTCAAACGGGGCTGGCTGCGGATCACGATCCGGGGCGCGTCGGGCACCTTCCAGGTGTTTCGCGACGGCAGGTTGTCGGTGCAGACCCGCAAGCGCACCGTCTTCGTCCGCCGCGGGTCGGACCGCCGCGACGTCTTCCGGGCGCGCGTGGTCAAGGCGGGTGCGGTGTCGGCGTTCTCGAACCCGGTCTACCGGGTCGGCTCGCGCATCCGCGTCGGCCGCAGCGGCTAGCCGGCGAGCGCGGCCGCGGGGTCCCCGGCGGACAGCGCGCGGCAGATCGCGCGGCTCGCGTACTCGTTGTCCGAGTGGAGGTCGTCCGAGTCCGGCGAGTCCCACGACGACTGCTTGACCACGACCGTGTTGCGGGGCCGGTCGACGTAGATCATCTGGCCGTGGATCCCGACGGCCATCACGCAGCCGGGGTCGACGCGGGGCTGGTACCAGCACGAGCGGTAGCAGCCGCCGGGCAGCCAGTCGGCGTAGTCGCCGAGCGCCCAGTGCTCCGGGTCGCCGCCGTCGGTCAGGTCGTCGATGAAGTCCGCCGGCACGATGCCGGCGCCGCCCTCGGCGACGATCATCCCGAAGCGGGCCATGTCGCGGGCGGTGGCGCTGAGGCCGCCGGCCGCCCGCGGGGCGCCGAGCCGGTCGAGGGTCATGTCGCCGTCGGCCTCGGCGCCCATCGGCACCCACAGGTAGTGGGAGATGGCGCGTGCCCAGGGCTCGCCGGAGACCGCCTCGCAGACCCATCCGAGCATGTCGGTCGTCGGGGAGAGGTAGCGGAAGCGCTGCCCGTGCTCGCCCTCCTTCGCGCGCGTCACGAGGAACTCGCGCAGGCCCATGTGGTCGGGCGGCGCCGGGTACCAGCCGGCCGAGTTGCGGTAGAGGGTCAGGTCGATGCCGGGCGAGTAGTCCTCGACGAAGGCGTACGAGGCCTCCATGTCGAGCAGCTGGCGGACGGTGGCGTCGCCGAAGCCGCTGTCCGCGGCCTCCGGCACGTAGCGCGCGACCGGCTCCTCGACGTCGAGCAGCCCTGCGCCGACCAGCGCCCCGGCGAGGAGCGCGGTGACCGACTTCGTGACGGAGAACATCAGGTGCGGCTCGTCGTCGCGGACGCCGGGCGCCATCCACTCCAGCACGACCTCGCCATTGCGCACGACGACCAGCGCGTCGCTCTGCGACCCGGCCAGCCAGTCGCCGAGCGCGACCTCGCCGCCCGTCTTCGCGTCGAAGCGCAGGTCGAGCAGGTTTCCGGCGGGCGCGAACGGCAGCGCGCGCACGTGGTGGCCGTGGCGGACGCGCGCGGTCGGGATCAGCTCGCGCACGTGCCGGAACGACCAGAAGGGGTGCGGCGGGCGCATCCAGTTGCCGAGGTCGGGGCGGTCCATGCGCGGGAGTATGACGCCGGGCGCGGCATCCCGCCTCCCTATCCTCCGTCTCGTGGAGGACCTGCTCGGCGCCATTCCGGACTTCGCCGCGGAGACGCCGGCGTGGCTGAGCATCCTCGCCACCTTCGTGGGCGCCCTCGGCGGCGCCCTGCTCGGCCGCCAGCACTCGCCGACGGTCGACGTGGCGGGGATGGCGGTGCTCGCGATCTCGCTCGGCTTCGGCGGTGGCATCATCCGCGACGTCCTGATCGGCAACACCCCGCCGGAGGCGCTGCGCCAATGGGAGTACATCGCCGCCGTCGGGGTCGCGTTCGGCCTGATCCTGCTCGTGGGCCGCGAGGTCGCGCGCTTCGCCTACGCGCTGCTCGTCCTCGACGCCCTCACGCTCGGCCTGTTCGCGGCGGTCGGCGCGCAGTACGCGATCGACGCCGGCCTGCCGGCCCTGACCGCGGTCCTCGTCGGGTCGTTCGCCGCGATCGGCGGCGGCGTCGCCGCCTCCGTCCTGCTGCGCGAGACGCCGTCCGTGATGCGGCCGGGCCCGCCGTACGCGATCGCGGCCGTGGCGGGCGCGATCGCCTTCGTGCTGCTCGACGGGGTCAACGGCGGGCTCGCGTCGCTCGCCTGCGTTGCGGTCGCGTTCGCGATCCGGGTTGTCGCGGAGCGCGCGAACCTGCGGACGCGCCCGGTGCGCCCGATCGACTGACCCCTACGAGGGATCGAGCCCGAAGACGACGCCGGTGCCGACGAGGTAGACGCGCTCGGTGTCGGCGACGAGCGGCGAGTACTTGCCCGCGGGGAACTCCCAGACGATCTCCTGCGTGGCCACGTCGATCGCGTAGGTGGCGTCGGGGCCGCGCTTCGACTCGCGCACGCCGTTCTGGCCGCAGCCCGAGCACGTCGAGACGTACAGGAGACCCGCCATCAGGGTGGGGGCGCCGTGCACGGCGCCGGGCATCTCGAGCCGCCAGCGCTCGGCCCCGGTGGCCGCGTCGTAGGCGATCACGAAGCCGTCGTAGGTGCCGATGTAGACGACCTCGTCGGCGACGGCGGCCGCGGTGTACACGTACGAGCCGGCCTGCTTGGCCCACAGCAGGTTGCCGGACCGCGCGCCGTATGCGTACATCCAGCCGTCGGTGTTGCCGACGAAGACGCGCCCGTACGCGACGGCCGGCGTGGCGTAGAAGTACTCACGGCCCGAGCCCAGGTGGTCGTTCGACTGCGCCTCCCAGTTGATCGCCCCGGTCTCCGCGTCGAGCGAGTAGAGGGTGCCGCCGTTCGTGCCGATCGTGATCGCCGCGCGCCCGCCCGCCTCCTCCGCCTCGATCAGGGTCGCCGAGGCGACGATCTGCGCGTCGAGCTCCGTCGACCAGCGCTCGGCCCCGGTGCGTGCGTCGAGCGCGTGAACCTTGGCGTCCCAGGCGGCGACGTAGACGGTGTCGTCGACGACGAGCGGCGACGACTCGACGGGCGCCATGTCGACGCGCCACAGCTCGGCGCCGGACGCGGCGTCCCAGGCGGCGACGAAGCCGCCGTCCTGGAAGTCGCCCTTCGGGCACGGGTAGTCGGCCAGGAAGGCGGCGAAGACGACGCCGTCCGCGTACGCCGGCGACGCCGCCGAGCAGTGGCCGGTGTCCTTCTCCCAGATCGTGCCGCCGGTGCCGGTGTCGACGGCGTAGAAGCGGCCGCGCAGCTGGCCGACGAAGAGGCGCCCGTCCGCCACGACGGGCGGGAACTCGAGCAGGCTCAGCGACCGGAACCGCCACTGCTCGGTGTACGGCGGGCGGTGCTCGAGATCGGGGTTCCAGCGCGTGCGGGCGTTGTCGAAGCCGTACGTGGGCCAGGGGGCGACGGGATCCGTCTCCTCGATCGTGATCGTGGCGGGCGGTGGCGTGAACTCGACCGTGGCCGAGCCCTCGACCTCGTCCGGCTCGAGCGCGCCGAGGGCGACCCACGCGCCGACGCCGAGCACGGCGACGAGGAGGAGCGCGAAGGCGCCGGTCAGCCCCCAGCGCAGGCGGCGGTGGGGCTGTCCACGGCGGAGCGTCATCCACCCGCATGATACGTGCGCCCAGGCGGGCTTCCCGGGGCGCCGGCGCTACCCTCGGGACGTGGACGCCGACGCCGACGACGCGACCCCGCGGACGGCCTGCCGGGCCCGCTGCCCGATGTGCGGGAGCGCCGCCGAGCCGGTCGAGGTCCACGGCCACGTGCAGTGCGCCAGCTGCGGCGTCAACATCGACCCGTGCTGCGGCGGCGCGCCGCTCGACGAGGCGGCCTGAGGGGAAACCACGGCCCGGGGGCGACGGCCGACGGCTAACCTCGGCTCGTGATCCGGACGCGGGATCTCACGAAGCGCTACGGCGCCACGCACGCCCTCGAGGGGCTCGACCTCGAGATCCGGGCGGGTGGCGTGCTCGGCTTCCTCGGCCCGAACGGCGCCGGCAAGACGACCGCGATCCGCCTGATCGCGGGCCTGATCCGGCCGAGCCGGGGGAGCGCCGAGGTCGCCGGGTTCGACGTCGCCCGCGACCCGCAGGCGGTGCACGCCCGCATCGGCTACCTCTCGGGCGAGTTCCGCGCCTACCGCGACCTCACCGCCGAGCGCTACCTGCGCTACCTCGCCGACCTGCGCGGCGGCGTCGACCCGGCGCGCATCGCGTCGCTCGCGGAGCGCCTCGACCTGCCCCTGCGCCGGCGGATCGGCGAGCTCTCGCACGGCAACCGCCAGAAGGTCGGCCTCGTGCAGGCGCTGATGGCGGACCCGCCGGTGCTGCTCCTCGACGAGCCGACGCAGGGCCTCGACCCGCTCATGCAGCGCGAGTTCCTCGGGCTGATCGCGGAGGCCCGCGACCGGGGCTGCGCGGTCCTGCTCTCCTCGCACATCCTCTCGGAGGTCGAGGCCGTCGCCGATCGCATCGGCATCCTCCGCGCGGGCCGCCTCGTGGCGCTCGACGCGGTCGATGCGCTGCGCGGACGGGCCGTGCGACGCCTCGACCTCGTCTTCGCCGGTCCGCCGCCCGCCGAGGTGGTCGCCGCCGTGCCCGGCGTGCGCATCCTCGGCACGACGGACCGCACGCTGCACGTCGAGGTCGAGGGGTCGACCGCGGCCCTGGTGGCGGCGCTCGGCCCGCACGCGGTCGAGGACGTGGTCTCGCACGAGCCTGACCTCGAGGAGATCTTCCTGTCCCTCTACGCCGACGGCGGGGAGCCCGCGTGAGCGGGGCCGTCCTGCGCAAGACCCTGCGTGACGAGGCGCGGCCGCTCGTCTGGTGGTCGCTCGGCGTCCTCGCCATCGTGCTGCTGATGGCGCTCCTGTGGAACCAGGTCCGCGACGTCTACACGGCGGAGCTCCTGTCCGCCTACCCGGAGGAGCTGCAGGAGATCTTCAACTTCGGCGGCGCGATGGACGGCGCCGCCTACATGAACATCGAGGTGTTCAGCATCATCCTGCCCGTCCTGTTCGTCGTCTTCGGCGTCGGTCGCGGCGCGCGGCTGATCGCCGGCGAGGAGCAGGAGGGCGTGCTCGAGCCGGTGCTCGCGACGCCGGTGCCCCGTTGGGCGATCCTGCTGCAGAAGGCGCTCGGGCTCGCCGTCGGCGTCGTCGCCCTGACCGCGGCGACGGCCGTCGCCACGATCATCGGGTCGGCGCTCGGCGACCTCGCGATCCCGGCGACGGAGGCGGTGGTCGGCGCGGCGGCGATGGGGCTGCTCGGCCTCTACGCGGGCTGGCTCGCCCTCGCCGTCGGGGCGGCGACGGGTCATCGCGGTGCCGCGATGGCCGTGGCGGGGCTCGTCCTCGTCGGCGGCTACCTGCTGCACATCATCGGCGCGATTCTCGCCGCCGTGGAGCCGTGGCGGGTGGCGTCGCCGTTTGCACAGGCGGTCGACGAGGGCCCGATCAGCGGCGTCGTGCCGTGGGGATTCGCCGTGCTCGCGCTGACCGCGGCCGCCTTCCTCGCGCTCGCCGTCCCGCTGTTCGAGCGCCGCGACATCGAGACGGGCTGAGCGCGGCCCCTAGGTCCGGTCGTCGACGGGCGGGAACAGGACGGCCAGGAAGCCCCCGAACCATGCGGCCTGCGCGGCGTCGTGCAGGGCCATCAGGCGGTCCTGCTCGTCGGCGTCCTGCGCGCCCGGTGCGGCGTGGTCCGTCCAGGCGGCGCGCTGCCAGCGGCGGAACCCCGCGGGCGTGACTTCGGCGTGGAACTGCAGCCCGTAGGCGCGCTCCCCGACCCGGAAGGCCTGGTTGGGGTAGTCGTCGCTCTCGGCGAGGCGCACGGCCCCGTCGGGCACCTCGAAGCCGTGGTAGTGGGCCTGGCCGACGACGAGGGGGCCGGGGAGGAAGCCCGCGCCCTCCGCGGTGGGCCGGATCTCGTAGTAGCCGAACTCGTGCCGCCCGTGGTCGGGCGGTCCGACCTCGGCGCCGAGCACGCGCGCGATCGACTGCGCGCCGAGGCAGATCCCGAGCAGCGGCACGTCGCGGTCGAGGCACTGCCGGACGAGTCGCGCCTCGTCGGCGAGGAACGGGTAGCGGTCCTCCTCGTAGACCGGGAACGGGCCGCCGTGCACGACCGCGCCGGCGACCGTGCCGTCGATCGTCGGCACGGGGTCGCCGGCGAACGGACGCCGCCGCTCGACGGCGTAGCCGGCGGCCACGAGGTGCGTGTGAACCCGATCGTCCGCCGGCTCGTCGTCGTGGCGGATCTCGATGATGCGCGGGGTCGACACCGGGCCCAGCCTACTCGGGTGCCGGCCGCGAAAGCACGCCTGCCACCGTCCGCTCCGTGACGTGGTTCCATGTGGGGTGCAGATGCGCCGCCTCGCGCCCCTCATCGCCCTCCTCGTGCTGGTCCTCGCCCTGCCCGCCGGCGCCAGCGCCGCGCCCGTCTCGGCGCGTGCGCTCCTCGGCGACCTGCGCACCGCCGCCCCGCAGGGCGCGGGCTACGACCGCGACCTCTTCGACCACTGGGTCGACGCCGACGGCGACGGCTGCGACGCCCGCGACGAGGTCCTGCTCGCTGAGGCGCGCACGCCCCCGGGCGTGACGGGCCGCTGCTCGCTCGTGGGTGGTCGCTGGTGGTCGGCCTACGACGACGTGATCGTGCGCAGCGCGCGGCGCCTCGACATCGACCACTTCGTGCCGCTCGCCGAGGCGTGGCGGTCCGGGGCGCGGCGCTGGGACGCCGATACGCGCCGGCGCTTCGCCAACGACCTCGACTACCCGCTGACCCTGATCGCGGTGACCGCCTCGACGAACCGCGCGAAGCGCGATCGGGACCCGGCGTCGTGGCTGCCGCCCTTCGGGGCGTACCGCTGCACGTACGTGGCGTCGTGGATCGCGGTCAAGTGGCGCTGGCGCCTGACGGTCGACGCGCTCGAGCGCGGCGCGCTCACGGTGGGGCTGTCGGGCTGCGGCCGGCGCGCGCTCGTGCCCGAGCCGACGCGGGCGCGGATCGCCCTCGGTCGCGCCGAGGCGGAGGTGGCGGGCGCGGAGGCGCCGGCGCCCGCGGCGCCCGGCTCCGGCGACGACCCGCACTTCGGCAGCTGCCGCGAGGCGATCGCAGCGGGCTACGGGCCGTACGTCCAGGGCCGCGACCCCGAGTACGCGTGGTACCGGGACGGCGACCGAGACGGCACGGTCTGCGAGGGCGCGCGCGGCTCGGCGGCCGCGCCTCCCGCCGAAACCGGCGCGGGCTCCGGCGACGACCCGCGCTTCGGCAGCTGCCGCGAGGCCAAGGCCGCGGGCTACGGGCCGTACGTCCAGGGCCGCGACCCCGAGTACGCGTGGTACCGGGACGGCGACCGCGACGGCACCGTCTGCGAGTAGACGGATCGGCAAGACTGCGCAGGTGACCCGCGTCGGCCGCCTGCTCCTCACGCCCATCAAGAGCCTGCGCCTCGCGGAGCGCGCGCAGGTCGAGATCGGCCCGCACGGCGTCGACGGGGACCGCGCCTTCTTCCTGCTCGACGCGGACGGCTCGTGCCTGCGGGGCCCGCGGCGGCTGCCGCTCTGCCGGATGACCGCCGACTGGGCGGACGGCGTCCTCGCGATCACGCTGCCCACCGGCCGCGTCGTCCGTGGCGCGCCCGAGGCGGGGGCGGCCCTGCGCGCCCGCTGGGACATGGACCTCGAGGTCGACGCCGAGCTCGTCGAGGGGCCGTGGGCCGCCGCCCTGTCGGAGGCCTGCGGCGAGCCGATCCGCCTCGCCCGCACCACGGGCGGGCGCGGCGGCTGGTCCGGGTTCCCCGTGTCCGTGATCGGCGGCGCCTCGATCGACGCGCTCGGCCTCGGCCCCGTCGACCCGCGCCGCTTCCGGATGCTGGTCGAGACCGCGGGCGGCGCCCCCTTCGAGGAGGACGCATGGGTCGGCCGCGACGTGCGGATCGGCGAGGCGGTCGTGCGCGTCGAGGAGGCGTGCGCGCGCTGCGCCGTCACAACCGTCGACCCGGAGACTGGGGTGCGCGACGTCGACGCCCTGCGCGCGATGGTGACGGCGAAGGGCGCCGCCGACCTCGGCGTCTACTGCCGCGTCGTGGAGCCGGGCACGGTCCGGGTCGGCGACCCGGTCGCGCCCGCCTGACTCAGCGCCAGATCGCGTTGATCGGATCCCACAGGACCGACAGCAGGAACAGGCCCATCGCGACGAGCACGACGATGGCGACGATGCGGACGGTGGCCTGACTCATGCCCCTCAGGCTACTCGCAGGACCCTGCTCGATCCGTCAGGATGCGATTCGTCACACCCTCGCCACAATCGGTCTGTGACGCGGGTGGGCCTGGAAGGGACCCGTCGGCGTGCGTGTCGCTTCAACGTGCCGGTGTCCGTCCGGGTCTGGTCAGGCTGCCCGTGTGGAGATCCGCCTTACGCACCACGCGCGACAGCGGTCGGTCGAGCGCGGCATCGGACTCGACGAGATCCACGCGGCCTGCCTCGACCCGGACCACGTCGAGCCAAAGCAGCTGACGCCCTCGGGAGAGGCCGGCCTGTCCTTCGTCCGGGACTTCCCCGCCGGCGGGATCGAGGTGATCGCGGTCGACATCGCCGAGGGCCTGCTGGTCCTCACCGTCGGTCGGGCGCGAGGTCCCTCACGACCTCGGAGGAGACACAGATGAGCACCTACAATGCCCCCATGGCGTTCACCGTCACGCGCGACCCCGAGGGGGGGATCCTGCTCGTGCGCTTCACGAGCGCCAAGATCCACCACACCGAGGAGGTGCGAGACGACGAGGGGTACCTCGTCGCCCTCGTCGACGTGGCGGCGGACGGCTCGGTGGTCGACGTCGAGATCATCAACCTCGACCACTTCGACCTCGACGCCTGCGCCGCGCGCTACGGCTTCGCCGACCGCGCGGGCGCGATCGGGGCGGCGCTCGCGGCTGTGGCCTGACGGCGCACCGTGCCCCGGAACACGTCGATCGCCCGCCAGTCGGAGGCCGTCGTCGTCTCCAGGTTGTAGAGGCTGAAGCCGGCCGCGCCCGCCGCGCGGGCGCCCCGCGCGGCCGCCACCAGCTGCCGCGTCGACAGGAAGTCCGTGACGCCGCCGATGACGTGCACGGGCACGGACGGGTCGCCCGTCTCGCGGCGGACCGTCTCGACGCAGTCGGCGGCCATCGCTCGCGTCTGCCGCGCCGTCAGGTAGCGCGACGTGTAGCACATCGGCATCATCGCGTCGGTGTTCGCGCGGATCTCCGCGTAGGGGAAGATCCGCCACCAGGCGAGGGCGTCGCGGGGCACGATCCCGGCCATCGGCAGGTTCGGGTAGGCGGCCCTCAGCCACGCGACCATCTGCGCGGCCCGGCGCGCCCGCAGCTGCCGGTTCGGGACGATGTCGGCCTCGATGTCGACGCCGAGGCCGTCGACGGGCAGCTCGGCACCGCCGACCTCGACGGCGGCGCGGAAGCGGCGCCGGTCGAGCCGGACGTTCCGGTACCCGGGCAGGTACCACGGCACCACGCGGATGCCGGCCGGGCGGGCCAGCCGGATCACCTCGCGGACCGCCGCGGGGAACATCACGTCGCGCGGGCTGCGGTAGTTCGACGTCTCGATGTAGATCACGTCGATGTCGTGCGCGACGGCCTCTCCGACGATGAACGCCGGGTCGTCGATGATCTCGTCGTAGATGTCTACCCACAGGCCGGTGCCGGCGAAGACGGCGGCGCGCTCGGCCGTGCCCGCTGACGCCGCGGCCGGCGTGAGCAGGCAGAGCAGGGCGATCGCAGTGGACGCTGCCCGGCCGATCGGCATGGGCCCATCGTACGGCTGCGGATCGCGCCCCGGGGAAGATCGCAGGCGTTCCCCGCGGCCCGAGTGCGGATTCGCCACCGAACGCCGATGGCGAGCGCGCTGACCAGGCCCGAGCTCGACCATCGCAGCCAGGCACCGGAGAGCGCCTGCCGGGTGATCGCGCGCGACGGCGTCGATGGCATCCGCTCGCAGCGGGTCGCGGACGAGGCGAGCGGCTCGGCACCGCCGCCGTCCGTGGCTAGTCTGCTCTGGATGCGCCGCCTGCTCCGCCGCCCCGCGTTCCGCTTCGCGCTCGCCTGCCTGCGAAGCCGGGGAAGGCGGTCAAGCCGCAGCGCCGGCCCGTGCGCGGCAACGCCACGATGGTGGCGGCGACGGGCAGGGCGCGGGCGCTGCCCGCGGCCTGCCGGGCGTTGATCCGGCACCTTCCCTGACGGATGGCCGGGGTCAGCGCGCCGCGACGGTGATCGTGATCGGGATGCGCTTGCTCGGAGCCGAGGCGCCCCGCGCGAAGTAGCCGACGACGCCCTTCGTCGTGCCGGGCGCGACGCCGACCACGTAGACGGTCATGCGGCCCGCCGGCCCGTTGACGATGTCGTTCATCGGGATCTGCTGGATCGGCAGCGGCCGTGCGATCGTGCGATTCGGCCTGCGGATCCAGCGCCAGCGGTGCCCGGTGCGGGCGTTCGACAGCACCATGAACCCCTTCTCCGCGCCGGGCGCGACCGTGATCTCGCGCGGCGTCAGGGTGACCACGCGGCCCAGCGCTGCGGGCGCGAGCCCGGAGAGCCCGGCGAGTGCGATCAGCGAGAGCGCGAGAAGACGCCGCACGGACCCCATCCTGCCACG
>JAURLF010000151.1 GCA_030831375.1 Gaiellales bacterium
CCCGAGCTTCGCGCCGATCGCCATCGGCAGGGCCGGCCCGAGCGTGCCGAAGCCCCCGTACGGCAGGTACGCGTTGGGCCGCGTCGACCGCCACAGGTGCGCCGCGGCGTACGCGGGCTGCGTCGAGTCGACGGCGAGCACGCCGTCCTCGGGCAGGGCGGACGCCAGCGCGTCCACGACGCCCCGGAACGCCTCCATGTCCTGCCAGCCCGCCGGGTCGTCGCGCAGCGCACGGGCCCGCTCGGCGCCGCCCGCACCGTCGCATCCGCGCTCCGCGAGCGCCGCCTCGAGCGCCGCCATCGCCTGGCCGGCGTCGGCGTGGATCGCGACGCGGGCCGGCCGGCGCTTGTGCAGCTGGTCCGGGTCGATGTCGATCCGGACCAGGCTGCCCGCGAAGGCGGGCGGAGCGAAGCCCGACGCGTAGAAGTAGTCCGTCTCGGAGAACTCCGTGCCCACGGCGACGACCGCGTCGGCCTCGGCCAGCGCAGCGTGGACGGGCCCGACCGTGGCGGTCGCGCCGAGCCCGAGGGGATGCGCGTCCGGCACGATGCCGCGTCCCGCGATCGTCGAGGTGACGGGTGCGCCAAGCCGCTCGGCGAGGGCGATCGCCTCGGCCTGCGCGCCCGTGGCGCCGCCGCCGAGGAGCAGCATCGGGCGCTCGGCCGCGGCCAGGAGATCTGCGGCCTCCGCGATCAGCGTGGGATCCGGCGCCGGCCGCTCCGAGCGGTCCGGCAGGCGCCGGTCTCCCGCGGCGGGCCGGGACAGCACGTCGATCGGCACGCTGATGTGGACGGGGCGCGGGCGGCGCGCCGTCATCACCTCCCAGGCGCGGGCGAAGGCGTCGGGCAGCTCGGCTGGGTCCGTGACCTCGATCGTGAGACCCGTGATGGTCGCCATGAAGGCGGGCTGGTCGGGCAGGTCGTGCAGCGCGCCGTGCCCGCGTCGGGCGTCCTCGGTGGCGGTGTCGCTCGACAGCACCAGCATCGGCAGCGAGTCGTGGTGCGCCGTCGCGAGCGCGGTGGCGGCGTTCGTGAGGCCCGCGCCGGTGATCAGGATGCAGACACCGGGACGGCCCGTGACCCGCGCGTAGCCGCAGGCCATGAAGCCCGCGCCCTGCTCGTGGCGGGGCGTGACGTGGCGGATCGGGGAGTCCGTGAGGCCGCGGTAGTACTCGAGCGTGTGCACGCCCGGGATCCCGAACACCGTGTCCACGTCGTACTGCTCGAGCAGGCGGATCGCCGCCTCGCCGCAGGTCGCCATCGGTCCTCCTCCCGGTCGCCGGTTGTCGGAACGGTAGCCGCCCGAAGCCGACTGCGCCCTGCCGATCCCTCGGAACGCCGGGCGTCCAGCCCTCAGCGGGCGATGCGGGCGGACCTCGGTTTGACGATCACCCGGTTCGAGAAGCCCGACGCGCCGCCCGGCCCGACCGCCTTGACCCGGAACACGGCACGGCCGTTGGCGGGCACGCGCAGGCGCGGGGTCGAGTCGAGCGTGAACATCACGAGCCGCCTGCCGCGGTAGATGCGGTACTTCGTGCCGGGCTCGCCGGTCAGGCGCAGCTGGACGGCGCCCCGCAGGCGACGGACCTTGGTCACCCGCGGCGCCGCGGGCGGTGCGGGGCGCTGCACCTGCGCCACCGGGGCGCTCGGCGCCGCCGGGGCGGACGGCGCGGCGGCCGGGGCGTCCGGCTGCTGCGCGGGCGGGACGGCGTCCGGCTCAGAGCCGATGTAGAGCAGGCGGTCCGGGGCGCCGCTGGCGCTGGCGCCGAGGCGGCCGGCGGTGGCGTTGGCGATCACCGACGCGGAGACGGCGCCGACGTCCGTCGCCCGCGAGCTGGCGAGCACGAGCGCCGCGGCGCCGGCGACGTGCGGCGCCGCCATCGAGGTGCCCGAGAAGGTCTCGGTGGCCGTCGGGCCGTCGATCGAGGCGGACGTGATGGCGACGCCCGGCGCGAACAGGTCGACGCAACGACCGTGGTTGGAGAACCAGGCGCGCTGGTCGTCCTCGCCGGTCGCGCCGACCGTGATCACCGACGGCGCGGAGGCGGGCGAGCTCGAGCAGGCGTCGGCGTTCGAGTTGCCGGCGGCGGCCGCGACGACGACGCCGTCGGCGACGAGCGCCTCCACGGCGGCGTTGACCGCCGCCGAGTAGCGGCCCCCGAGGCTGAGGTTGGCGACGGCCGGGACGCCTGCCGGATGGTGCTGGGCGACCCAGTTGATGCCGGCGATCACGTCGGACGTGTACCCGGACCCGTAGCAGTCGAGGACGCGGACGGGGATCAGGGAGACCGCGGGGGCGACGCCGTACAGCTGGCCGCCGACGGTGCCGGCCACGTGGGTGCCGTGGCCCTGGCAGTCCTCGCTGCCGAAGCCGTCGTCGCGGCCCTGCTCGACGCTGACGAAGCCCGTCAGCACCCGGCCCTCGAACTCGGCGTGGTCGGAGCGGATGCCGGTGTCGATGATGTAGGCGGAGACGCCCTCGCCGCCGGCCGCCGTGGCGTTCGCAGCCTCGAGGTCCATCATGCCGTCGAGCGGGAGGCGGCGCTGGTCGACGCGGTCGAGGCCCCACGACGCGGCCCGCCGCGGTCGCGTGGCGGCGCGCGGCGTGACGGCGTTCGACGGCGCCGAGGCGGGGCTCGTGCCGATCGCGTTCGTCGCGGTCACGGTGACCGTGTAGGCGGTGCCGTTGGTCAGGCCGGTGATCGTGCAGGAGCGCGCACCCGAGGTCTGGCACTTCTGGCCGCCCGGCGACGCCGTGGCGGTGTAGCCCGTGATCGGGCTGCGGCCGTCCGAGGCCGGGGCCAGCCAGGAGACGGCGACGCGGCGGTTGCCCGGCGAGGCGGAGACGCCGGTCGGGGCATCGGGCGCCGCGGGCGGCAGCGCCTGCTCGAACGACCAGTTGAGGACGGTGGCGCCCGTCCGGCCGCCGTAGCCGTCGATCGCGACGTGGTACGTGGTGCCGGCGATGACGGTGAAGCTGATCGCGCTCTGCAGCGTGCCGTTGGCGTCGTCGTTGTCCGCGACCCGGGTCAGCGCGGCGACGGCGTCGCCCGTGTACGCACCGAGCAGGGTGTCGAAGCCCGAGCCCGCCGTCGTGAAGGTCGCGGTGCCGGCCGCCGGTGCGGTCCAGCGGTACCAGATCGAGGCGGAGGCGCCGTAGCCGCCGTGGCCGGGCTCGCCGGCCTGGCGGGTGGCGCCGACGGTGGTGTTCGAGACGCTGCCGGGCGTCGTGGCGATCACGACCGGGGCGTCGAAGTCGTCGTTGACCTGCGCCGGAGCGGGTGTCGCGCTGGCGACGGCCGACCAGGCGCCCTGCCCGGCGCTGTTGACGGCGGCGACCCGGAACGCGTATGCGGTGCCGTTGACGAGCCCCGTGACGGTCCAGCCGGTCGTGCCGGAGACGCCGTCGGCGATGGTCGTCCAGGCCCCGCCGGCCATCGACTGCTCGAGCACGTAGTCGGTGATCGCGGCGCCGCCGGTGTCGAGCGGCACGTCCCACGCGAGGGTGACACGCTGCGAGGCGGCCGTCGCGGTCAGCGACCGCGGAGCACCGGGCAGGGTCACCGGCACGGGCGCGGCGGCGCGCGAGGCGACGAGGATGTTCGCGGAGCCGGTGCCCGCATTCGAGACGACGGACGGCGTCGACTGGGCGAGCATGCGGCTGGCGATCGTCGCGGGGCCCGCCGACGGGTCGGCCTCGAGCAGGAGCGCGGCGACGCCGGCGACGTGCGGGGACGCCATCGACGTGCCGGAGATGGTGTTCGTGGCCGTCGTCGACGTGTGCCAGGCCGAGGTGATCGACGAGCCCGGCGCGAACAGGTCGAGGCAGCTGCCCCAGTTGGAGAAGGACGAGCGCGCATCGCCCGACGTGGTCGATCCGACGGTCAGCGCGGAGGGGGCGCGGGCGGGGGACTGCGTGCAGGCGTCCGTGTTCGAGTTGCCCGCGGCGACGACGAACGTGACGCCGTCGGCGGTGCCGCGCGCGATCGCCGCGTCGAGGGTGCTGGAGGCGCCGCCGCCGAGGCTCATGTTGGCGACGGCGGGCTGGCCGGCCTGGTGGTCCGAGACGACCCAGTCGACGCCGGCGATGACGCCGGAGGTGGTGCCGGAGCCGGTGCAGCCGAGCACGCGGACCGGCACGATCGTCGCGCCCTTGGCGACGCCGTGGACGGAGCCGGCGACGGTGCCGGCGACGTGCGTGCCGTGGCCGTTGCAGTCCGAGCTGCCGTTGCCGTCCGCGATCGCGCTGTAGCCGGTCGCCATCCGCCCGGCGAACTGCACGTGGGTCGCGAGCACGCCCGTGTCGATGATGTAGGCGCGCACGCCCGCGCCGGTGCGGTCGTAGACGTACGTCGAATCGAGGGGCAGGCGCGCCTGGTCGATGCGGTCGAGGCCCCACGTGGCGGGCGACTGCGTCGCCATCGTGCCGATCACGCGGTCCTGCTCGATCCGCTGCACGGCGGGGTCGCGGGCGAGCGCCGCGAGCTGCGCGGGCGCGAGGTCGGCGACGAAGCCGTCGAGGGCGTGCCGGAAGAGCGCGCGCGGCTGCGCGCCGGCGGCCTGCGCCACGGCGGCGGGGCGTGCCGCCGCGTCGACGGTGACGATGTAGCGCCCCGGGATCGGCGCCCCGACCTTCGCCCCCGCC
The DNA here is from genome assembly GCA_030831375.1 of Gaiellales bacterium. GTDB lineage: Bacteria > Actinomycetota > Thermoleophilia > Gaiellales > F1-60-MAGs149 > F1-60-MAGs149. Next base: position 4,645 of record JAURLF010000151.1, read on the forward strand.
GGGGCGGCGGCGACGCCGGCCTCGCCGTCGAGGACGGAGACGAGGCGGTCGGGCTCGACGATCGCGACGCGCGGGTCGCGCCGCAGGCGCGCGACGTCGGAACGGTCGAGCTCCGCCACGAAGCCCTCGACGCCGGCCCGGAAGACCTCGTCGACGTCGTTGCCGCGGCGCTCCTCGGCGGCCGCGACCTTGGCGGCGTTCTGGTCGTCGTCGAGGATCACGATCCAGTCGCCCTCGGCGCCATGGGCGAGCGCAGGCGCGGCCCCGAGCGCGAGGAGCGCGGCAAGAAGCGGGATCAGGCGGGATTTGGACATGTCGGTGAGCGGTCTCACTGTAGGAGACGCGCGAGGCCGGCGGATCTGACGCACCCCCCGAACGCGCGCGGAATGTGCTCCAGACCACCCGAATCATGCCGTGGATGCCGCTGTCCGAGACGCTGCAGCTCACGATCGACGACATCCTGGCGCCGCCCGCCCTCGGCTTCGCGCGCGGCCTGCTCGCGGTGGCCATCGGCGGCGACACCCCGAGGCAAACCCGGGCTGCTACCTGACGGCGGCGCTCGGCATCACGTTCCCGTTCAACCTCGTGATCGGGATCCCCCTCTTCCTGACGATCGCCCGGGAGGCGGTCGGATGAGCGAGCCCCATGCCCACCGCGGCGCTGTCGCCCTCGTCACGATGTCGGCCAAGGCCGTCGTCCAGCCGCGCCTCGTACGCGATCTGCGCGCCGCCGACTGGTTCCCGCACTGCGCCGTCGTCGCGTGGGTCGCCGACGTCGAGGCCGCGCGCGAGGACCGCTACCGGTAGCCGGGCCGACGCCGTGGATGCGGCCGGTATCGTCGCGCCATGGGGACGCCCGCCGCCCGCGACACCGCCCGCGAGCGCATCTCGCGGGGCCGCCTCGAGGCGATCTCGGACGGGATCATGGCCGTCGCGATCACCCTGCTCGCCCTCAACATCGACCCACCGGAGCGCGCGCCCGGCGAGTCGCTCTGGCAGGCCGTCGACGGGCAGGTCCTCGGGGAGATCGGCGTCTTCCTGCTCAGCTTCCTGCTGATCGCCCGCTTCTGGATGGTGCACCACCGCGTCGTCGCGCTCCTGCCCGAGGACGTCAGCGCCCGCTTCGTCCTCGTCAACTTCGGGTTCCTCGCGACGATCTGCCTGATGCCGTTCGCCACCGAGCTCTACTCCGGGAACGCCGACGACATCGCCGCGCTCGCGGTCTACGCGGGCGCGATGGCGCTTGCCAGCATCCTGATCAGCGCGCTCTACGCCATCGCCGGACGCGGCCGCAGCATCCGGGTGATGCTGGTGCCGCTGATCTTCCTCGCCGCGATCCCGATCGGGCTGGTGATAGGCCCGCAGTACGCGCCGTTCACCTGGCTCGCGCTGTCGTTGCTGCCGGACGGGCCGCGCGGGGCGAGACGGGCCTGACCGCCGCGACGGCCGGCGCCCCGGGTCCCGCAGAGCCGACGCGGGGATTCGAACCCCGGACCCCATCATTACGAGTGATGTGCTCTACCAACTGAGCTACGTCGGCGGGTCGGCGCGCAGTGTAGCCCGGCCCTGCGGGCCGGCGCATCAGCGGAATCGCGTCGCGGCGACGACGAGGCCGCTGGCCGCCGTCAGAGCCGCCACGAGCCCGATCGCGGCGTCCGCGCTGACGAGATCCGCGACGATCCCGGCGAGCAGCGCACCGAGGGCGAAGCCGGCGTCGCGCCAGAAGCGGTAGACGCTGACGATGCGCGCGCGGTCGCGCGGCTCCGAGGCATCAGAGACCGCGGCGATCAGGGTCGGGTAGACGAGCGCGGTGCCCGCACCGAGCAGGACCGTGGCGGCGAGCGCCGGCCCGAACGCGCCACCGCCGAGGACGAGCAGGCCCAGGGCGGCGGCCTGCACGAGCATCCCGAGCACGATCAGGGGCTTGCGGCCGACGTGGTCGGATGCCCATCCCGTGGCCAGCTGGCCCGCGCCCCAGACGAGGGGGTAGGCGGCGGCGACGGCCGCGATCTCGCCGAGCGAGGCGCCCGCCGCGGCGAGGTAGAGCGGCGCGAGCCCCCAGGCGAGTGCGTCGTTGAGGTTGTTGACGAGGCCGGCCTGGCACGAGGCCCTGAGCTGGGGCTGGCGCAGCGTCGCCTGCACGAGCGCGCCGCCGAGGCCGAGCGCGGGGCCGGCGCCCGTCCCGTGCGCGGCCTGCTCGAGGCGGACGTGGTCGCCGGTGTCGCGCACGAGCGCGAGCGAGACCACGAGGCCGACGGCGATGATCGCGACCGCCCCGACCCAGACCACCTCGCGCGGCGCGTAGGTGGCGGCGAGCGCGCCGGTCAGGAGCGCGGTCAGGGCGACGCCGAGGTAGCCGGCCGCCTCGTTGAGGCCGAGCGCGAGACCGCGCCGGGCCGGACCGACGAGGTCGATCTTCATCACCACGGTCATCGACCAGGCGAGGCCCTGGTTGACGCCGAGCAGCACGTTGGCGGCGACGATCCAGCCCCACGAGGGCGCGAAGGCGATCATCAGCGGCACGGGCAGCGCGACCGCCCAGCCGGCGATCAGGACGCGCCGGCGCGAATGGCGCTCGGCGAGGCTGCCCGAGAACAGGTTGGTGACGGCCTTGCTGACCCCGAAGGCCACCACGAAGGCGAGGATCGCCGCCTTCGAGGCGAGCCCGAACTCCTCCTCGCCCACGAGCGGCAGAACGCTGCGCTCGAGCCCCACCATCGCCCCAACGAGGGCGTTGAGCGCCACGAGCAGCGCGAACTGCCCGGCGTTGGCACGCAGCCCGAGTCGGATCTCCCCCACGGCGGCAGTCTACGGGGCGCGAAGCGGCGCTAGGCTCCCCGGCGGAGGAGGAGCCGATGCCGACCGACCCCGCACTCGAGGACCGCGTCCTCGCCGAGATCGACGCGCTCGAAGACGAGCTCGTCGGCGCCCTGCAGCGCGCCGTCCGCATCGCCAGCGTGGAGCCGAAGTACCCCGGGCAGTCCTACGACGAGCTCGTGGGACGCGAGGGCGAGGTGGCGCGGCTGGTCTCGGCGGTGCACGCCGAGGCGGGGGCCGAGACCGAGCTGGTCGCCATCGAGACGGGCCGCGACAACGCGTGCGCGACGATCGCCGGCGCGGGTGGCGGGCGCTCGCTCGTCTTCAACGGCCACATCGACGTCGTGCCCGTCGGCAACCCCGACACCTGGACGCAGGCCGACCCCTTCTCCGGCGAGGTGGCGGACGGCCGCGTCCTCGGCCGCGGTTCCGGCGACATGAAGGCGGGCGTGATCGCTCAGGCCTACGCCGCTGTCGCGCTGCGACGGGCGGGCGTGCGGCTGCAGGGCGACCTCAAGCTCGCGGCGGTCGTCGGCGAGGAGGTCGGCGACCACGCCTGCGGGACGACGGCGACGATCGACGCCGGCTACGGCGCCGACCTCGCCGTGATCGGTGAACCGACCGCCCCACCCACGCCGCTGTGCATCGTGCCCGTGACCCCGGGCCTGCTCTGGTTCTCCGTCTCCGTGGCCGGCCGCACCGCGCACTCGGGCTTCCGCGGCGAGACGGCGCACGCGACGATCTACGGGTCCGAGCTCGGCGTCAACGCGATCGACAAGGCGTTCGCGGTCTACCAGGCCGTCAACGGGCTCGAGGCGGAGTGGGCGCAGACCAAGCGCCACCCGCTGTTCCCGAACGGCAAGTTCGCGATCCTGCCCGGCGTCATCCACGGCGCCCCGTACGGGATCGACGTGCCGTTCTTCCTCGCCGAGTCCGCCGTGATCGAGTACTGCGCGATGTTCCACCCGGGCGACGACTGCGCCACCGCCAAGGCCGAGATCGAGGCGTGCATCGCGCGGGCGGCCGACGCCGACCCGTGGCTGCGGGAGCACCGCCCCGTCGTCGAGTGGAAGCTCGAGTGGGAGCCGTACGTCCTCGCCGACGACCACCCGGCGCTGCCGATGATCGAGCGGGCCCACGAACGCGCAGTGGCCGGCACCGCCCTCGAGGGTCCGGCACGCCAGCACGGCTTCGCCGGCGTCTGCGACGCGACGTGGTACGAGGCGCGGGGGATCCCGAGCGTGATCTACGGCCCCGGCGATCTGCGCCTGGCCCACGCCGCTGACGAATCCGTCTCGATCGCGGAGACCATCGCGGCCTGCAAGGCGTACGCGCTGCTGGCGATGGCGTGGTGCGGCGTCGCGTAGCCGGATGGCCGCCCCGCACCCCTAGGATTCCGACCCATGAGCACCGACGCCCTCCCCGCCGCCGACCGCCTCGAGCTCCTGCCCGGCGGCGATCGGCTGCTCGCCGAGCACGCCACCGAGCTGCCGCAGAAGAACGACCTCTGCGGGGCCTTCTGGGGGTGTCTCGCACTGCGGGCGACCGGCTGGGCGGCGACGCCGGACGGCGACGTCCTCGACCAGGACGCCGTCGGGATCCGCGCCGGCTCGGTCCTGCCCGCGCACCCCGAGGAGGAGCCGCTCCCGCCCGGCGAGGCCGGGCGCACCGACTACCGTCTCGACTTCCCGCTGATCGAGGACACGACCCGCTCGGGCACGTCGATGCAGGGTGCGATCCGCGCCGTGGCGGCGATCTCCCAGGGCGGCCTCGAGGCGGTCCCGGTGTCGGGGCCGTTCGCGACGGACGACGTGCGCGCCCTGCTCGCCGCCGTGCGCGAGGTCGGCGCGCCGTGCGCCGTCGTGCTCAACGTCGGCACCCGCTACCTGTGGGGGGCGCATCCGGACGCCGCGGCGGTCGAGGCCTACCTCGCGGGCGGCGACGACACGGTCGGGCCCGCCGCCGACTGGGACGTCGGCCACTTCGTGGGCTGCGCCGGGACGGTGGACGGCGACCGGGGCACGCTCGTCCTGATCGCCGACACCTACCCGACGCTCGGCCCGGGCGGGCTGCACCTGCAGCCGATCGAGCGCGTCGCCCACGCGCTGCGCCGCCCCGACATCCCGGGCGACGGCGGCGTGATCGTGTACATCGGGGCCGACGCCGCGCCGGACCTGCGGGCACGGCTCGAGGCGGCCGGCCTGCGGCTGGGCCTGTGGGACAACGGCAGCCCGGACCTGTCCGATGCGCCCTGAGCCGCTGACGCTGATCGCCACCTGCGACCTGGTGGCGATGGTGCGCGGCCGCGCGGTGCCCGCTCGCGACCTCGACGCGCAGCTCGCGACAGGCGTCGGCTGGGTGCCGGCCGACCTCTCGCTGCAGCCCTTCGGCGGCATCGTCGACCCCAACCCATTCGGCAGCCTCGGCGACCTGCGCCTGATCCCCGACCCGGCCGCGCGCTGCCGCGTCGACCTCGGCGGGGCCACCCCGCTGGACGTCGTCCTCGCCGACCTGCACGAGCCCGACGGCACCCCGTGGTCGGCCTGCCCGCGGGGCTTCCTGCGCCGCGCCCTCGCGGACCTCGAGGCCGCGACGGGCCTGCGTGTGCGCGCGGCGTTCGAGCAGGAGTTCCTGCTCTCGCCGGTCGGCGACCCCGCGCCGCCCTTCTCGCTCGAGGCGCTGCGGCGCGCGGAGCCCTTCGGATCGCTCGCCCACGCCGCGCTGACCGAGGCGGGGCTCGAGCCGGAGATGATCGTGCCCGAGTACGCCGCCGACCAGTTCGAGATCCCCTGCGCCCCGGCGATCGGCCTGACCGCCGCCGACCGCGCCGTCCACACGCGCGAGGTGCTGCGCGAGTTGGCGCGCACCCTCGGCCGACGCGCGAGCTTCGCCCCGATCGCCCATCCAGACCAGGGCGGCAGCGGCGTGCACATCCACGTCAGCCTGGTCGACTCCGAGGGCCGCTCCGCGATGGCCGGGGACGATGGCCTGTCGGAGATCGCCGGCGCATTCGCGGCAGGAGTCCTGCGCCACGCCCGCGCGCTCGTCGCCCTGACCGCGCCCACCCCGGCCAGCTTCGTGCGCCTGCAGCCGCACCGCTGGAGCGCCGGGGTGGCCGCCCTCGCCGACGCCAATCGCGAGGCGCTGCTCCGGATCCCCACCCCGACCACGATCGGCGGCCGCGACGCCGCCGCGCAGCTGCGCCTCGAATACCGGGCCGCCGACGCGACCGCGAACCCGCATCTGGCGCTCGGCGCGATCGTGCAGGCGGGACTCGCCGGGATCCACGACGGGCTGGCCGCGCCGCCCGTCCTCGTGGGGGACGCCGACGCGCTGGCCGCCGACGAGCTTGCCGACTACGCACCGACGGCCCTTCCCGCCACCCTCGCTGAGGCGCTCGACGCCCTCGCCGGCGACCCGGTCGCCGCCGGCTGGATGCCGCCGCTCCTGCTCGAGGCCTACCTCGGGGTGAAGCGGTGGGAGGTCGAGCGGGCCGAGGCGGACGACGACCCCGCCGTCACCTGCGCGCGCTACGCCGATGTCTACTGAGGCGCGCCGCCGAGCGGAGCCCTCGCCGCCGGTGTCGGCAGCGCATCGCGGACTGCGCCGCCGTCGAACCGGCAGCTGAGGACGAGCTCAACCGACGAGCCCATCGCGAGGCCCTGACAGCCGATCGCAGCGCGTGCGCAGAGCCCGTCCCTCCCGAACACCTCGACGAGCAGCTCGGTGGCGGCGTTGATGACGCGCGGCTGGTCGCCGAAACCGGGCGCCGAGTTGACGTACCCCGTCAGGTTCAGGATGCGCACCACGCGATCGAGGTCGCCGAGCGCGAACGCGAGGACGCGGATCGCCTCGACGCAGGCGACGCGGGCGGCCGCACGCGCCTCGTCGACCGTGACGCCCGCGCCGACCACGCCGGGATGGAGCGGCGCGCCATTGACCATCGCCACCGTGCCGGACAGGTGCAGGACGTCGCCATGGGCGACGTGGCTGACGAACATCGCACCCGACGGGTCGTCAAGGGCGTACATCGCCTCCAGATCGACGGCGAGCACGCCGAGCTCGGTGGCCCGCGCGTGAGCGCCCACGCCTAGCCCTTCGGGCTCGGCACGACCACCACGGGACAGGCCGCATGGCCCGTCACCTGCTGGCCCACGCTGCCGAGCAGGAGGCCCTTGAAGCCGCCGTGGCCGCGCGTGCCGATCACGAGCAGGTCGGCGCTCTCCGACTGGTCGAGCATGACGGCGCCGGGGCCGCCCTCGACGAGGCAGTGCTCGACCTGGACGCCGGCGGGGATGTCCGCCTTCGCGAGCAGGGCCTCCTGCGCGGCGCGCGCGTCGCCCTCGAGCTCGCCGGCCGGGAACGGCGCCGGCAGGCCGCCCGGGCTGAGCGCGGTGACCGGGATCGACCACGCGGTGACGACGCGCAGCACGTGGCCGTGCACCGCCGCCTCCTGCGCCGCCCACTGCAGCGCCGGTAGCGACTGGTCCGAGCCGTCGACGCCAACTGCGATAACGCCCATCAGGTCCTCCTCGGGATCGTGTCCGCACCTTAGGCGATCGCCGGCCGCCGGGCACGGATTCGCCGGGGAACCCGCAGGCCTAACGCCCCACGACGGTCAGGTCGTCGATGCGCACCGGCACCTCGCGGTCGTCCGCGAGCCGCACGAGGACGGCGTCCTCCGGGACGCGCACGCCGCGGACGACGCCGCGTCCCTCCGGCGTGTCGACCGTCTGGCCGACGGCGGGGGCGCGATCCCGGAAGGAGCGGTAGACGGGGTGCTCGAACGCCAGGCAGCAGCGCAGCCGGCCGCACAGGCCCGTGACGCGGCCCGGGTTGACGGGCAGGTCCTGGTCCTTCGCCATCCGCAGCGTGATCCGCCGCTCGTGCGCGGGGAAGCGCGTGCAGCAGAGGACGTCGCCGCAGAGGCCGTAGCCGCCGGTGATGCGCGCCCCGTCGCGCGGGCCCATCTGGCGCGCCTCGACGCGCAGGCCGATGCGGTGGCCGAGCTCGCGCGCGATCGGGCGCAGGTCGGTGCGCTCCTCCGCGCTGAAGCCGACCACGACGCGGTCGCCCGCGAACGGCATCTCCGCGCCGTGCACCTTGACCTGCGGGTGGCGCGCGACGGCGTGCCTGCGGAACTCGCGACGCACCTCGGCGGCGCGCTCGCGCTGCCCGGCTCGCAGCGCCTCGTCCTCGGGGGTGGCGACGCGGACCACGCGGGCCGGACCCTGCGGCGGCTCGCCCGCCGGTGCGTGCGGCGGCTGCACGACGCGGCCGTAGGCGAGGCCGCGCGCCGTCTCGCAGATCACGCGGGCGTTCCACGGCAGGTCGAGTCCGGCGGCGTCGAGCAGTTCGACCTTGCCGCCGGACTGGAAGACGACGCCGACGACCATCACGCCGGCACCGCCTCGTGCTGGCGCGCCATGGCGACGCGCG
>JAURLF010000152.1 GCA_030831375.1 Gaiellales bacterium
AGGTCGAGGGCGACCTGCGCCGCGAGCGCTCCGCGAACATCAAGCGCCTGATGGAGATCGGCTGCTACCGCGGCCTGCGCCATCGCCGCGGCCTGCCGGTCAACGGCCAGCGCACCCGCACCAACGCCCGCACCCGCAAGGGCCCGAAGAAGACCGTCGGGCGCGCCCGCAAGGGCTAGAAAGGAACGAAGGAGCTTCATGGCCCCTCCCCGCAGGACCGGTGGAACGCGCGGACGCACGCGCCGCAAGGTGCGCAAGAACGTCGCGGTCGGACAGGCGCACATCAAGACGTCGTTCAACAACACGATCGTCGCCCTGACCGACAAGGAGGGCAACGTCCTCGCCTGGAAGAGCGCCGGCGCCGCCGGCTTCAAGGGCTCGCGCAAGTCGACGCCCTTCGCCGCCCAGGTGACCGCCGACCTGTGCGCCCGCGAGGGCATGGAGCACGGCCTGCAGAAGGTCGAGGTGTTCCTCAAGGGGCCCGGCTCGGGCCGCGAGACCGCGATGCGGTCCCTGCAGGCCGCCGGCCTCGAGATCATCGGGGTGCGCGACGTGTCCCCGCAGGCCCACAACGGCTGCCGCGCCCGCAAGCGGCGGCGGGTCTAGGGAGGCAGGCGAGATGGCCCGCGTGACCGATCCGAAGTGCCGCCAGTGCCGCCGCGAGGGCGTGAAGCTGTTCCTCAAGGGTGAGCGCTGCCTGACCGAGAAGTGCGCCGTCGAGCGCCGCTCGTACCCGCCCGGCCAGCACGGCCGCGGCCGCATCAAGCAGTCCGAGTACCTGCTGCAGCTGCGCGAGAAGCAGAAGGCGCGCCGCTACTACGGCGTCCTCGAGAAGCAGTTCCGCAACTACTACGAGAAGGCGTCGCGCAAGCAGGGCATCACGGGCGAGGAGCTCCTGCGCCTGCTCGAGATGCGCCTCGACAACGTCGTCTACCGGCTCGGCTTCGCCGCCTCGCGCGCGCAGGCCCGGCAGCTGGTCCGCCACGGCCACTTCTTCGTGAACGGCCGCCGCGTCAACATCCCGTCGTACCAGGTGCGCACCGACGACATCGTGTCGCTGCGCCCGGGCGCAGCCGGCGAGGCCGCCGTGCGCAGCGCGACGGACCTGACGGCGAGCGTGGCCAACTGGCTGCAGGCCGACCACGACAACCTCACGGGCAAGGTGCTGCGCATGCCCGACCGCGATGAGATCGACACCCCTGTCCAGGAACAGCTGATCGTGGAGCTGTACTCGAAGTGAGCACCCGCATGCTTGATTTCCAGATGCCGCAGATCGTCCACGAGGAGGTCTCCGCCACGGAGGGCGTCTTCGTCGTGGAGCCGCTCGAGCGCGGCTTCGGCTACACGTTCGGCAACTCCCTGCGCCGTGTGCTGCTCTCGTCGCTCGAGGGCGCCGCGGTCACCAGCGTCCGCATCGAGGGCGTGCAGCACGAGTTCACGACGGTGCCGGGCGTCCGCGAGGACGTGACCGACATCATCCTCAACCTGAAGGGCCTCGTCCTGCGCATGGAGGGCGACGCCGCCGAGGTGGAGGCCGACATCGTCAAGTCCGGCCCGGGCGTGGTCACGGCCGGCGACATCAGCGTCGCGGGTGACGTCGAGATCCTCAACAAGGACCTCGTCATCTGCAACCTCGCCGCGAAGTCGAAGCTCGAGCTGTCCCTGACGATCGGGCGCGGCCGCGGCTACGTCTCCGCCGACGGCAACAAGGACCTCGAGACGACGATCGGCGTGATCCCCGTCGACTCGATCTTCTCGCCGATCCGCCGCGTCACGTACACGGTCGAGCCGGCCCGCGTCGGCTCCGACACGGACTTCGACAAGCTCACGCTGCACGTCAAGACGAACGGCGCGGTCGACCCGAAGGACGCCGTCACGAAGGCCGCCGAGATCCTGATCCGGCAGCTCAACATCTTCGCCAACATGGACACGGCCGAGCTGGCCCGCTCGCTCGAGCGTCAGGCGCCGGCCGAGTACGACGCGGCGCCCGCGAACGGGATGGAGCACATCCTGATCGAGGAGCTCGAGCTCGGCGTCCGCTCGTACAACTGCCTCAAGCGCGTCGGCATCGAGACGGTCGGCGACCTCGTCGCCAAGTCGGACCGCGACCTCGCCTCGATCCCGAACTTCGGCCGCAAGTCGATCGACGAGATCCGCGCCGCGCTCGCCGCGCACGGCCTGCGCCTGCGGGGGGACGAGGGCTAGCGATGCGCCACCAGCGACGGGGCAGGGGCCTGGGCCGGGACACGGCCCACCGCAAGGCCCTCTACGCGAACCTGACCGGCGCGCTCGTCGAGCACGGCCGCATCACGACCACCCTCGCGAAGGCGAAGGAGGTCCGGCCGATCGCCGAGAAGATGGTCACCCTCGGCAAGCGCGGCGACCTGCATGCGCGCCGGCAGGCGAAGGCCTACCTGCGCTCGGGCGACGTCGTGCACGCGCTGTTCGCGGACATCGCGCCGCGCTTCACGGAGCGCCAGGGCGGCTACACCCGGATCGTCAAGCTCGGACCGCGCTCGGGGGACAACGCCGAGATGGCGATCCTCGAGTGGGTCGACTGACCGACCGGACGCGCGACTGATGGCGGGCCTGACGGGCGAGCCGGAGCGGGTCTCGGCGGGAGCCGTCTCGATCCCCGTGCCCGCCGGCTGGGAGGACCGCACGGTCCCGACGCTCGTGGGACCGGCGTCGTCCGGCGCCCAGCCGAACGTCGTCGTCACCCGCGAGACCCTGTGCAGCTCGATGGGCCTCGGCGGGTTCTCGACGGGCTGGGTGCAGAAGCTCGCCGACCAGGTTCCCGTCCTCGAGACGCGGCCCGTGGAGCACATCGAGATCGGCGGCCACCCGGGTCACCTGCGCTGCGTCGAGTGGGAGGCCGCCGGGCTCCGGCTGCGCCAGCTCGTCGGCCTGACCACCGTCGGCCCGGACGCGTACGCGGTCGTCTGCACGGTGCACTCGTCCGACTTCGACGAGCTCGAGCCGGTCCTGCGCGCCCTGATCGAGGGCGTCGAGATCGGCGAGCGCGCCGCGGAGCACGCGGCGCCGTAGGGGGCGCGTCGTGGCCTCGGACGGCGGTCGCAGCCTGATCGAGGGCGGCATCCCGGCGGCGCCGCCGAGCCTGATCGCGGGCGGCCTGCCGCGCGAGCCGCGTCAGCGCGGCTTCGCGGCCCTGATCCTGCTCGTCGTGCGGCTCGCGGCGGGCGCGGGCGCGCTCGTCCTCGCCGTGCGCATCCTGCGCGGCCACGCCGAGCTCGCGGCCGCCGCCCCCGACTGGGGCCTGCCCGCGCCGGCGCCGCTGCTGTGGGCCGGCGGCGGCCTGCTCGTCCTGTGCGGCCTCGCGCTCGTCCTCGGCCTCGCGCCGCGGCTCGCGGCGCTCGTCGCGCTGGTCATCTGCCTCGTCGCGGTCGCCACGGCGGGCCGCACGCTCGGCGGCGGTGCGCTCTGGAGCCCGGCGCTCGTCGCCGTCGGCTGCCTGGTCGTCGTCTGGCGGGGCGGCGGCGGCGCGCAGCTCCTGAACCGCATCGACCCCTGAGCGTGCGCCCGACCCGCCTCGACCTCGCCTACGACGGCACGGGCTTCCAGGGCTGGGCCGCGCAGCATCACGCCCGCACGGTCGAGGGCGAGCTGACGCGCGCCCTCGTCGAGCTGCACGGCGGCGTCGGGGAGGTCGTCGTCGCGGGGCGCACCGACACGGGCGTGCACGCCACGGGCCAGGTCGTCAGCGTGGCGCTCGCGGGCGGCCCGCCCGTGCAGAACCTGCCGCGCGCCCTCAACGACCTCCTGCCCGACGACATCGCCGTCCACGCGGCCGCGGAGGCCGATCCGGGCTTCAGCGCGCGCTTCTCGGCGCGCTCGCGCTCGTACGGGTACGCGGTCCGGCTCGGGCCGGTGCGCGATCCGCTGATGAGCCGACGCGAGCTGCACGAGCCGCGCCCGCTCGACCGCGGCGTGCTCGACCGGATGGCGGCGGCGATCGTGGGCGAGCACGACTTCACGGCGTTCACGCCGGCCGAGACGCAGCACCGCACCTTCACGCGCACGGTGCTCGCCGCGCGCTGGCTCGAGACCGAGCGCGGTCTGCGCTTCGAGATCACCGCCAACGCCTTCCTGCGGCACATGGTGCGCACGCTCGTGGGCACGATGGTAGAGACGGCGCGCGGCGACCGCGGGACCGACCCGGACGCCTTCCCGGGGCTGCTCGAGGGGCGCCCGCGCGCCGAGGCGGGCTGGACGGCGCCGCCGCACGGGCTCTGCCTCGAGCGCGTCGACTACTCCGACTGAGCGGCGGGGCCGCCCGCGACCCGCGGGTATCGTGAGACGGCGTGCGCGCGCTCCTCACCAACGACGACGGCATCGACTCGCCCGGGCTGCATGCGCTCGCCGTGGCGCTGGCCGACGCCTTCGAGGTGGTGGTGGTCGCGCCCCGGGACAACCAGTCAGCGGTCGCGCGCGGCATCACGATCCGCGATGAGCTCGAGGTCGAGGCGCGCGACGTGCCGGGCGCCGTCGAGGCCCACGCGCTGACGGGCACCCCCGTCGACTGCGTGCGCTTCGCCGACGTCGGGCTCGCCGGCGGGTCCTTCGACGTCGTCGTGTCGGGCGCCAACCTCGGCGTCAACCTCGGGGACGACGTGACCTACTCGGGCACCGTGGCCGCCGCGATGGAGGCGGTGCTGCTGGGTCGCCCGGGCCTGGCCGTCTCGCAGCAGCCCGAGTCGGGCGAGATCCACCACATCGCGGGCGGCGCCTACGCGTTCGGCACGGCGCAGCGGCTCGTGCCGGTGCTCGCGTCCGAGCTCGCGGCGGGGCGGCTCGGACGCGACGTGGTCCTCAACCTCAACTGCCCGGCCGGTACCGCGCGCGGCGTCCGCACGGCGCGGCTCGGGCGGCGCATCTGGTCGGACCAGGTCGCCCTCGTCGAGCAGGACGACGGACGCCGACGCTTCCGGCTGTACGGCGCCGACTCCGACTACCACCGCGAGCCCGGCACGGACTTCGCGGCGATCGCCGACGGCTACGCGTCCCTGACGGCGCTGCACGTCGACCCCGAGCACCCGCAGGGGCCGGAGCTCCTCGAGCGCCTCGACACGGCCGTCGCCGACGTGTGATCCGGCTAGCCGCACGGGCGTTCCGGATCCGCTCCGGTGGCCAGACCGCGAACGTGCGGATCGTCACCGGCGACAACGTGGCGTCCTCCGCACCGGTCACGCTGACGGTCCGGGCGCCGTAGGGGTCGGGCGGCTCAGTCCTCGTCGAGCCAGGCGCTCGGCGTCGAGCGGGACTGCTCTTCGAGCACGAGGTCGAGGCGGCTCGGCGGCGGCAGGTCGTCGCGCTCCTCGCCGTCGAAGCGGTGCTCGCGCAGGAGCACCTGCGCGACGCGCAGTCGGTCGATCGCGGCGGGCGCGGCGGCGCCGATCAGCTCGCCGGCCTGCAGCCACTCGACGACCTCCTCGAGCAGGTCGCAGGCCGAGATCAGGGCGCCGGCGGGCGACGGCTCATCGCCGACGGCGCGCGCGATCAGCGCGGCGGCGAGCTCGTCGCCGTCCTTGCGCAGCACGTCGCCGCGCCGGGTCGTCCAGCGGGCCCCCGTCGCCGTCGCGGCCAAGAGGCGCGCGGCCTGGGCCTGCGCGGCCGCGAGGCGGGCCTGGCCGCCGCGCAGGCGACCCTCGCGCAGGAGCCGCTCGCAGCCGAGGATCAGCAGGATCCCGAAGGAGGTGCGGCGCAGGCCGCGCTCGATCACGGCGGACGGCGCCGACCAGTAGATCTGCTGCTGCAGGGGCGTCAGATGGCTGCTCGGCATGGGCGTAGCGTAGAGGCCTCGACCGTCGTTTCGCGGGCCACCGGCCGCCGGACCGCCGCCTAGGCTTCGTCGCGTGCACGCCCTGCGCTGGCCCGTCGTCCTGTTCGACCTCGACGGCACCGTCCTCGACACCGTCGAGCTGATCCGCGCGTCGCACGCGCACGCCGTGCGCGAGGTGCTCGGGACGGAGCTGCCCGACGAGCAGCTGATGGCCGGCATCGGCACGCCGCTGCGCGAGCAGATGGAGGTCTTCTCGCCGGAGCGGGCCGACGAGCTGTTCCGGGTCTACCGCGAGTGGAACCACGCCAACACGGCGCGCCTGATCGAGCGCTACCCGGGCGTCGACGAGGTCCTCATCGAGCTGGAGCGCGAGGGCGCCCGGCTCGGGATCGTGACGTCGAAGATGCTGGACGCGGTCGAGCTCGCCTTCCGGGCGCTGCCGCCGCCGGTCGTCTGGGACGTCGTGATCACCACGGAGGACACGGACGTGCACAAGCCCCACCCGGCCCCGCTGCTCGCCGCCCTCGAGCGGATCGGGGCGGGCCCCGCCGAGGCGGTCTACGTCGGCGACTCGCCGTTCGACCTGCAGGCCGCGCGCGCCGCCGGCATGGCCTCGATCGGCGTCAGCTGGGGCGCGTTCCGGCGCGAGGCGCTGGCCGACGAGGCGCCGACCGCCCTCGTCGACACGCCCGCGGCGCTTCTGGAGGCGCTCGCCGGGTGAGCGCGCAGCGGGCCGCCGAGCTGACCGCGCAGCTGCGCGCATGGGACCGCGCCTACTACCTCGAGGACGCGCCCGTGGTCGACGACGCCACCTACGACGCCGCGCTGCGGGAGCTGCGCGAGCTCGAGGCCGCGGACCCGTCGCTGGTGCGCCCCGACTCGCCGACGCAGCGGATCGGCGGCGGCGTCGCGTCCGGCTTCGCGGAGGTCCGCCACCTGCTGCCGATGCTGTCGCTCGCCAACGCGCGCGATGACGACGAGCTGATCGCCTGGGACCAGCGGCTGCAGAAGCTGCTCGCCGAGGCCGGCTTCGAGGGCTAGCCCGAGTCCGTCGTCGAGCAGAAGATCGACGGGCTCGCGCTGTCGCTCGTGTACCGCGACGGCCTGCTTGAGCGCGCCGTCACGCGCGGCGACGGCGAGACGGGGGAGGACGTGACCGCCAACGTGCGCACGATCCGCGCCGTGCCGCTGTCGATCGACGACCCCGCGCCGCCGTCGCTGCTCGAGGTGCGCGGCGAGGTCTACCTGCCCGTCGAGGCGTTCCGGCGGCTCAACGAGGAGCGCCTGGACCAGGGCCTCCCCGTCTCCATGAAC
>JAURLF010000153.1 GCA_030831375.1 Gaiellales bacterium
CCCCCCCATCCGCGCCATGAAGCGCGCCGTCGCCGCCGGGTCATCCCGCGCCGGGTCCTGCTCGACGAACCGCACCCAGGCGTGGTCCTCGCGCACCACGAGGGGGAGCTCACGCGGACCCGCGAACCCGAGCGTCGACGCGAAGTCCCCGTCGACGAGCGCCACCACGTCGTTCCACAGCCGCTGCACGCGCAGGTCCTTCGTCTTGTAGACGACGCGGGCTCCGGACGCGAAGGCGACGATGCTGACCGACCGCAGCCCGTCGTGCGGGTCGCCGCAGGCGAGCGTGAGGTCCGCGACGGAGTCCGCGGGGGCGCCGATCAGCTGCGCGACGTCCTCCCGATCGCGCTCCAGCCGGCCGGCGAACTCGATCGTGTTGGCCAGGGTCCGGTCGATCTGGTGGGTGACCGCGTAGGCGCGCGCCGGGAACCGCAGGAGCAGCGTGCGCGGATCCTGGCTCGGGGCGCCGTGGGCCAGCGCCTGCCGGGCGACCGCCGAGCGCGCCTGCGGGCCGAACGCGACCGCCGGACCCCCGAGCGCATCGTCGACGAGCGCGCGGGCCAGCCCGCCCCAGCTGGGCTGGTCGGCCGTGGACCACCAGTCGATGGCGGCGACGAGGATGCCGGCCCAGCCGGGGAGCTCCGCGCCATCCCGCAGGACGACGGGGCCGACGAGCGCGCCGAGCTCCTCGTCGGACACCCCCAGGCGCGAGAGCGCGCCGGGACCCAGCACGCGGGAGATCGCGCGGGCGCGCGTCATCGCCACGGCGACCGCCTCGGGACCCTCATCCGCGGAGAACGCGGCGCAGTGGCCGACCGGGGCGGCGGCGCCCAGGGCGCGCCGGACGGCGGGATCGGTGAGCGCGGACTCAGGCACGCTCGGCCCAGGCTCCCCGCCGCGCGTCGGCGGTTCGATTGCCGCGCCGGGCATCCGGCGCGAGCCGCCCGAGGGCGACCTCGCCGACGTTGGACTCCAGGAGGGGGTCGAGGCCGGTGGCCTCGGCGAAGGCGCCCGTGTCCCCCCCGCCGAGCGGGCAGCAGGCGATGCCCATCGCCGTCGCCACGAGCCAGAGCGTCTGGTAGAAGGCGCCGACGTTGCGCAGCGTGGTCGCGTACGCCATGCCCTCGTACTTCCAGCTGATCCGGGCGAAGCGACTGGCGACGGTGACCAGCACCTGGGGGCGCACCTGCCCGCCCGTCGCCCCCACCGCGTCGGCGAGCATCCGGTCCGTCGCCGCGGTGGGCGGGCCGAGGTGCTCCAGGGCGTGCCGGTCGGGGTCGTAGTGGTAGAGCCCCGGCTCGAGTCCGTCGCAGCGATCGACCGTGAGGTAGAGCTCGAGGTCGTAGCTGGCGCCGCCGCTCGGATAGGGCCTGCTCGACTGGTCGTACGGCGTCTCGTCGGTGCGGTCGGCGAGCCAGCGCACCCGAGCGCTCCGGAAGAGCAGCTCGCTCAGCTGGTCCAGGTCGAGGGGGCGCTCGTCGTGATCGCGGCCCGCGAAGCGCTGCTCGACGGCCTCAGTCAGGGTCATGTCCGTCGTGCGCAGGCGCTCGATGTCGTGGACGGGGAGGTCGATGACGCGCGCGCTCATGGGCGGCTTGACCGCCGGCTCGGGGGGCTGCTGCCGCAGGAGGTGGTAGGTGGCGTGCGCCGGGAACCGGTGCCGCCCGCGCCGGGAGCGGAAGTGGGCGGCGACGTCGTGCCACTTCCACGGGCGAAGGCGCGGATCCTCCGCCTCGGGCAGTCCGGCGGCCGCTTCCCGGGGCAGCGCGACGCCGGCCTCGACGAGGGCGGCCGCGATCAGGCCGGCGTCCTCGGCGGCGAGTCCCGCGTCATCGCCGCTCGCGGCATCCGATCCCTCCACCAGGCGCATCAGGAGCGTCCGCACGCGCCCGTCCGGGCAGGACAGGACGACGTGCTCGCCCGGCCGCTCGACGATGAGGAGGCCGTCCTCGACGCGCATGACGGCGAAGCGCGAGATCCCCACGGGCTCGTGCATCGCGCGCAGGTCCCGGAGCAGGGTGCCGCCGACCTGCTGCACCCGGATCAGCGGCCGGCCCTCCGCGTCGCGCAGCTCCTGGTCGAGGAACCCCGCGCCGGCCGTGCGCCGCAACGCGGCCAGGGTGCCGACCAGCTGGTCGAACGCCGCGTCGGCGCCGAGCTCCTGCTCCGTGCGCCAGTCGACGAGCAGGTCGGCCGCGCGGAGGAACGCCGCCGGGATCCGCCAGACCTCGGCGCCGCCGAGCAGCCACGGCTCGCCCTGGTACTCGGTGACGCGAACCCCATCCGCCCACCGGTAGGCGATGCGGTCCGCCGGGACCCGGTGCGCAGCAGCGCCAACGGCGGGCCCCGCGCCCATGCGCGCCTCCCCCTGCATCAGATGAAGACGCCGATCGGGTTGAGCTCGTCCTCGGCCCGTGGGTGCGACAGCCAGCCCATCTCGACGGGGACGTCGTAGAGGCGTCCCGGCCCGAGCCGGGACCAGAAGTGACGCAGCCCCGGCACGAGGACCTTCGCGACCGGCAGGCCGATGTCGGGGCGCGTCTGGTCGAGGACCAGCAGCTCCAGCCCCCGGTCCTCGACGATGCGCTGGGCGACGCGCACGTCCTCGGCGCTGTCGTCCGTGGAGCGGTCCACCCAGTCGCCCATCCGGGTGGCCGCGCCGTCGGCGGGCACGAGGTGGGGCTCGCTCTCGAGGGTGGCCGTCCTCCACCACTGCACCGCGTCGGGATCGTCGTAGGCGTAGCGGCCGTCGCGATCGACGTTGACGACCGCCGGCAGGAACTGGTTGAGCTCCGTCAGCGCGCGGACGACGGCGATGCGCGGATCGAAGTGGGCGCCGAACGCGAAGACGATGTCCTGCGGCGCCCGATCGGTGCGCCGGCTGAGGGCGGCGACCACGGGGATGCCGAGATCGCTCGTCAGGTCGAGGGCCCACACGTCGCGGTTGAGCGACGCGTAGTGGTCGATCAGGTGGTGGATGTACGGATCGTCGAAGGAGGACAGGTCGACGGAGGGGCGACGCAGGCGGTTGTACCACCAGAGCGCGACGGCGTCGCGCTCGACGAGCTCGAAGAGCCCCTGCGCGATCGCCTCCTCCAGCGTGTTGCCGGCGGCGTTGCCGTTGGAGTCCCCCCAGGCGAAGAACTGCTCCTCGGGGAACGGGTAGCCGAAATAGAGCATCTGCGTCGGCAGCCACTTGTGCACGCCGTCGGTGAGCGACCACACGGGTGACCAGTCGAGTTCCATGCCCGGGTCGTAGGGCAACGGCACGACGTTGAAGCCGTCGGCCCTGTCCTCGCCCGGCCGGCGCTGCGCGTACTGCCGCTCGCTCCAGTGGACGACCGAGCGGGGATCGATCGCGTGATCGCCGATCCCGTCGAGGGTGCCGCGGCGCCGGGGCTCCGTGCCCGTGTAGTTGCCCGAGAAGCGCTCCAGCCCCTCGCACAGTCCGCTCGCCCGGGCCTGGTCGGGGGTCATGCCCTTGCCGGCGCTGGACTGGCGGAGACCGGACTTCAGGCCGGCCAGGTTGCCGCGCCGCAGCGCGAGGTTGTGCCCTGCGAACACGACGTTGATGAGGGGCGAGTCACCCGCCGGCACCGGCTCGAGGGCCGTCACCGCGCCCGTGATCGGGCTGATGTGGTGCTGGTACCGGGCGATCGTCTCGGCGGGATTCGACTTCCGATGCCCGCCGTCGGCGCGGAAGGCCTTCGGCGACGGCTGCAGGACGACGGGCTGCGGAGGGCGCTCCGGCGTGTGGGAGCCGTCACCGCAGGCGGGGCACTGCGGGCGGCGCACGAGGTGGTGGCGCGTCAGGGTGCCGTCCGCCCGCACGTAGGTGCGGAGGTCCGTCCCGAGGCCCGGCGAAGAGGTCGACGTCGAACTGCCGATCCAGTCCACGATGATCCCCGCGGCCAGGGCCATCGCCGCCGGATCGGCCGCGTAGGGCGGGTGCACGAGATGCCCGACGCGACTGCCGAGGTAGGTCTCCACCTGCCGCGCCTGACGCAGCCGATCCGCCAGGCACTCCCAGCACCCCGTCTCGTCGGGCACGAGGTAGGGACCCACCCAGATGACCTGCCCGCCCGGACGGGCGAGGAGCCACGGGCGGCCGAGCGCGAGCTGGCGGGCGTTCAGATCCGGAAGCGCCGTGTTGAGATAGTCATCGACGAGCACGACCGCGACGTCGTGCTCGTCGTCCGCGTCGACCACCGCATGCCCCGCACCCGTCAGGGCCGTGCGCGTCGCCGCTCCGTCGATGCCGGCGAGCGCGATCAGCCCGACGGTCAGCGACGGATGCGTCGACGTGCCGCGCTCGCGCAGGTAGGACAGGTGCTCCCAGCGCGCGAGCAGCAGGTAGAGGTCCTGCGTCGGCATCAGGTTCGCGGCCACGAGCTCGCGCACCGACGGCGCGCCCTCGTGGATCGCACGCGCGACCGCCATCGGACCCGGACCCTTGATGGCAACATGGCCGCGCTCGGAGACGAGGTACGCCGCCTCGCCATCGACGAGGACGAACGCGAAGTCGGGGTTGAACTCCGGATTGTCGATCACGCGCCCACGGCCTCCCCACGCGATGCGCAGTCGTCCTTCGCCCCCCACGTGTCACGCGCGACAGCCGAGACGACGATCATCGCTTCACCGCTCCGACGACTCCGAGCACCCGTTCGCCCACGCGTCAGAGGACCGGGTGGGTGCGACGTCGCCCTCGCACCCACCCCGCCCCGGACCTGCCCCGCCTGTCGAAGGCGAGGACGGGGTCTCACCCGGCGGAGCCGGCTGAACCCGCCGTGCCGAACGTGCCGATGGTGCCGAGGAAGGTGCCCGCCGTGCCGGCCGACGACGCGGTGCTCGCGGACGATCCACCGCTCGCGGCGGCGAGGACCTCGTCGCTGAGGCTCTCGGAATCCGGGAGGATGATGTAGTACATCGACGCCGAATTCTCGAGCACCGTGATGTTCATGCCCTCAGGCACGTCGACACCCTCCGCGCGCAGCACCGACGGGGCGTCGGCCATCAGCTGCGCCTTGAAGTCGGCGTCTGTCAATGCGCGCGCGTACAGATCCGCAGCGGCCCGTGCAGACTGCTCGTCGTTCATGATCGAACCTCCAGGTAGATAGAAGAAAGACTGTAAAGTCGGGCTCGCCCCCGCACAAGCCCGCGACCGCACCCGATGGGGCTAACCCCAGCGGCGCCCTCCACGGGGATGCAGCGGGCGGTGACTCCCGAGGCGACGATCGGCGCGCTGCGCTGGGGCGCCGCACACCGTCACGCGGCGTTAGCACCTGGCGATCCCCCGGAACGCAGGGCGCTCGGCGTTCCGGGGCCACGCGTACGGCGTACCTGCTGACCCGGGGCCGGGTCATTCCGTGGCGAGCCAAGCCGGGCTCGCCACGACGATCGCGCCCGCCTCCCGCATCCGCGCGATCGCGGCCGCCGAGGTGTCGGGCGCCACGCCCGCCATCAGGTCCTCGAGGACGACGACCGGTCACGACGCCCCGCATGCTGTTCGCACAGCAACGGGCTGGTCTCCCGTAGACTGACGCAGTGAAGGTGCCGTCCCCCGCGATGGTCGTCGTCCAGCCGCAGGGCGCGGGCGTCCGCACCGTCGTCGAGCGCGAGTCGCAGGAGTCGGCCACGTCGGCGGTCGATGCCGGTCTGGGCATCACGTTCCGGCCGTGGCTCGCGGTTGCGCTCGACCGCGGCGTGGCAGCCGGGTCGGTTGATCGCATCTTGAGCAGCGGCTCCGCTCGGGACGCCGATCGCACGTTGCGGCGGTTGGCGCGGTGCGGCCTGTCGGTGGCGGCCCTGCTCGTTGTGCTCGCCGCCGGGGCGCTGCCGGAACCTGCCCGCGCCGTCTCGCGATCGGGCATCGTCGCCACGACGGGGTCGCAGCCAGTCGCCATCGTCGCGGATGCGGCAGGCAACGTCTACACCGCGAACCGGCGATCGAACAACGTGTCGGTGGTCACCCCGCAGGGCGTCAGCCGCATCCTCGGCGTGACCGGTGCGGAGCCAAGGGCGATCACCATCGATGCAGACGGCAACGTCTACACCGCCAACTGGGCGTCTGACGACGTCACGAAGATCACGCCGGACGGCGTCAGTCGCATCGTCGGCAGGACGGGGGCGGCGCCGTCGGCGATCGCCGTCGACGCGGCGGGCAACGTCTACACCGTGACGACGACCCGCATCGGCCCGGGGATCGTGCTCACGCCGTCGGAGATCTCGATGCTGACGCCGGCCGGGGAGCTGACCATCTTCTCCGCCTCGCGTGGCGACTTCTGGGTTGGGAACGAGCCATCGGCGATCGCCACTGACGAGGCCGGGAACCTGCTGGTGGCCGATGCATGGATGAACGCGGTCCTGCAGCGAGGCCCCGACGGCGCGGTCACCGTGCGCGGCACCACGGGCCAGGATCCCCGCGCCATCGCCGTCCAGCCGAACGGCAGCGTCTTCACCTTCAACGCTGGCTCAAAAGACGTGACGAGAATCGCGCCGGACGGGACCACCAGCGTCTACGGGCGAAGCGGCCCCGGCCGGCTGCTCGGTTCCGGACCAGGCGAGCTCGCGGTCGATGCGCGCGGGAACGTCTACGTCGCCACGGATCGCGGCGTGGCGAAGTTCACGCCCTGCGGCGTCGGCGAGATGATGCGACGAGGCCCTTCGACGGGCGTCACGGTCGGCAAGGCCGGTCGCGTCTACACCGCCGACAGCGGCGCGGACACCGTCGTCCAGGTTCCCACCCGTGGCTCCATCATCGCGTTGACGGGAGACGTTCCGGTCGATCTCGCGACGGACGCCATGGGCAGGCTCTACACCGCCAACCTGGGATCGAACTCCGTCACCCGGATCGCCGCACCCTCCGGGCTGCGGTGCTCACCGAGCATCACGCTCGGTGCCACCGGGAAGGAGCCGACGGCGCTCGCGGTGGACCGAGCGGGCAGCGTCTTCACCACGAACATGGCTTCGTGGGACGTGACGAAGATCACGGCGGCTGGGGAGACCAGCCGACTCGGGTACACGGCGCTCGGGCCGTCGGGCATGGCCCCCGGACCGGACGGCACCCCCTTCTTCTACATGGGCGGGATGGGCATCGCGCTCGATCGGGCTGGCAACGTCTACGCCAGCAATACGAGTTATTCGAACAGCGTGTCGAGAATCACGCCAACGGGCGCGACCGAGATCCTGGGCACGACGGGCGCGAGCCCGTTCGGGATCGCCGTGGCCGCAGATGGAAGCGTCTACACCGCGAACTCGTCGGACGGCACGGTGTCGAGGATCACGGCCGATGGCAGCAGCAGCGTGCTGGGGACGGTGGGAGCGAGGCCGGAGGCGCTCGCGATCGACGCGGCGGGCAACGTCTACACCGCCAACGTGGCGGACGATACCGTCTCCAAGCTCACCCCCGATGGCGTCAGTCGCATCCTCGGGACGACGGGGCGAGATCCATCGGCGATCGCGATCGACAGGAAGGGGAACGTCTACACGACGAACAGGATCGACGACACCGTCTCGAAGATCACGCCGAACGGCGTGAGCACCATCGTCGGCCGAACGGGCGACGGTCCGTCCGGCATCGTGCTGGGGCGACGGGGCGTGATCTACACGTCCAATGACCTCGCGGACACCGTCACCCGGCTCGTGCCGACGACCGATGTCGGGGCGGTGCCGCTGCGAATCCACGCGCTTGACGAGACGGCCAGCGGCCTCGAACTCGCCGTCGAGGTGCCCGCCCGGGGCTCGGTCAGCTTCGCCGCAACCACGGCCGGCCGGCCACCGGACACCGGCAGGAGCACTCGCGCCGCCGCCGAGCTCAGCGTCTGCGAGAGCCCGGCGCGGACGACCGCCCACGCGGAGCGCGTCTCCCTCTCGTGCAGCCTCAGGCCGGCGATCGTCAATCGCCTCAGGCGGCACGCGCTGATGGTCACCGTCACGGCCACCTTCACTCCCCGGCGGGGATCGGCGCAGACCGCGACGACCACGATTCAGTTGCGACGTCGGCCGGGGTCCGCCACGGTGGTCAGAGCGATCGAGACCGTCATGGAATTCAGCGGCCCGGGTGTCGCACGACAGACGGGCACCATCCGCCATCAGGGCCGCACCCGCACGGTCTGCCTCGGCGCCAAGCGGATCGCGGCCGCTGGTCCGGCGAGACTGTCCTGCTATCTCACCCCCGAGGCCGTGGAGCTCAGCGAGAGCCTGGAGCTGCGGGTGTCGATCGAGACCGTCTTCACGCCTGACGGTGGCGGCGCGGAGACCCGTCACGAGCTGATCGAGCTGGCGGAGGCGGACCTCCCTGCCACCACTCCGCCACCCGCGGCGGGCGGAGTCACGGGCTAGGTGATCGGGCTCCGCTCCGGGGCCGGTCCCGATCACCGCCGCGACCCTGCCCCGCATTGCCCGACGTCGTCGCCTTCGATGCCGACGTGATCGGCCGTGACCGGACGGGCGCACCGCGTATCGGATGTTCGAGTGATCCCGGGGGCATCGGCGTCGGTCGTCTACCTCGCCGCCTTCGCCGCCGCGTTCGGCCTCACGCTGGCCGCGTTCCTCGTGTCCTGAGCGGGGCGGCGGGGCGCGCGCGGCCCGCGCCGCGGCCTACGCGAACAGCGGCCGCAGGTGGTCGTTGAGGAACAGGCCCTCGGGGTCGAGCCGGCGGCGCACGTCGATGAAGTCCTGCGCGCGCGGGTAGCGCTCGAGCAGCTGCTCGCGGCTGAGGAAGTGCAGCTTGCCCCAGTGCACGCGCGCGTCGAACTCGCCGCCGAGCAGGGCGTCGACGGAGCGCAGGTAGTCCCAGTAGTCGGTGCCGGGACGGCCGGAGACGGACAGCACGATCGTGTCCTGCCCGTGCTGCGGCGAGAGCATCGCCGCGTCCCGGCCGACGGAGCGGACCTCCATCGGGAAGACGGCGGCGGGCTGCGAGGCGAGCATCAGCTCGCGCAGCGCCTCGAACGCCTCCAGCGCTCGGTCCCAGCGCACGAAGTACTCGAGCTCGTGGAAGTTCGGGTCGTAGACCATCGGGAAGACCCGGTAGGAGCGGTCGACGCGGCGGCGGTGCGTGGGGTCGGCCGGGGTGTCGGCGGGCGCCTCGTCGTAGATGCGGATGAAGGCGGAGTCCCGGATCGGCCGGCCCGGCTCCATCTCGAGGCCGTAGAGCGCGGCCGACTCGTCGGTCGGGCACCAGAACATCGAGCAGTGCCGGCGCGCCTCCGACTCGGGCACGAAGCGCTCGCGGATCTCCCCGATCGACCACTGCGCCACCTCCTCGCGCAGCGCGTACGCCTCCTTGACCTCGAGCTCGACCTCGGTGATCACGCCGAGCATCCCGACGGAGACCTGCGCGGCGTGCAGCAGGTCGGGGTCGTCCTCGCCGATCTCGACGACCTCGCCGTCGCCCGTGACGACGCGGCAGCGGCGCAGGGCCGCGCCGAGGTGCTGGTAGCCGAGCCCGGACCCGTGCGTGGCGGTGCCCATCGCGCCCGTGATGCCCTGCGTGTCGATGTCGCCCTGGTTCTTGAGCGCGAGGCCGTGCTCCCAGAGCGGCTCGCCGAAGGCGCCGATCGCCGTGCCCGGCAGCGCCGTCACGCGCCGGCGCTCCGCGTCGACGTCGAGCACGCCGTGCAGCCGGTCGAGCCCGATCAGCGTGCCCGAGGTGAGGTGGACGGGCGTGAACGAGTGCCCGGTCGCGACCACGCGCACCTGGCCGCCGCGCGCGGCCTCGTCGCGCACGATCTCCTGCACCTCCGCCTCGTCGGCGGGGCTGCGGATGTCGCGCGGCGTGCACGACTGGTTGCCGACCCAGTTGCGGAAGAAGCGGCTCGTGCCCTGGCTCGTCGCGCTCACGCGGTCACCCCCTCTCGGCTCCTGCGCCGAGTCTAGACCACGGCGGTCGGCCCGGCGAGGGGGCCGCACGGACCGGCCCCGCGCCGCCGCCCGGACCCTGTCCGCCCCGCCCCCGATCGCCTACCCTCCCCGCATGCGCACGGCCTACGACTACATCATCGTCGGCGGCGGCTCGGCGGGCTCGGCGCTCGCCAACCGGCTGACCGAGGACGCCTCGACGCAGGTGCTCGTCCTGGAGGCGGGCCGCCCCGACCACCCGTGGGAGGTCTACGTCCACATGCCGGCGGCGCTGACCTTCCCGATCGGCAATCCGCGCTTCGACTGGATGTACTCGTCGCAGCCGGAGCCGCACATGCACGGCCGGCGGGTCTACCACGGCCGCGGCAAGGTGCTGGGCGGCTCGAGCAGCATCAACGGGATGATCTTCCAGCGCGGCAACCCGCTCGACTACGAGCGCTGGGCGTCCGACCCGGGCATGGGGACGTGGGACTACGCGCACTGCCTGCCGTACTTCAAGAAGATGGAGGACTGCCGCGCCGGCGCCGACGCGTGGCGCGGGCAGGGCGGCCCGCTGATCCTGGAGCGCGGCCCCGTCGAGAACCCCCTCTTCGGCGCCTTCTTCGAGGCCGTCCAGGAGGCCGGCCACGAGCTGACCGCCGACGTCAACGGCTACAAGCAGGAGGGCTTCGCCGCCTTCGACCGCAACGTGCACCGCGGGCGGCGCTGGTCGGCCACCAAGGCGTACCTGCGGCCCGCCATGCAGCGCCCGAACCTGACCGTGCGCACCCACGCGCTGGTGACCCGCGTCGTGATCGACGCGGGGGGCGACGCGCCGCGCGCCACCGGCGTCGAGGTGTCGTTCAAGGGTCGTCCGGCGGAGCGGATCGACGGCGCCGAGGTGATCCTCTGCGGCGGCGCGTTCAACTCGCCGCAGCTCCTGCAGCTGTCCGGGATCGGCGACGCGGAGCACCTCGCCTCCGTCGGCGTCACGCCCGTCCACCACCTGCCCGGCGTCGGTGAGAACCTCCAGGACCACCTCGAGGTGTACGTGCAGCACGCCTGCTCGCAGCCCGTCTCGATGAACCCCAGCCTCGACAAGTGGCGGCGCCCGTACATCGGCGCGCAGTGGCTGTTCGGGCGCACCGGCCCAGGCGCGACGAACCACTTCGAGGCGGGCGGCTTCATCCGCTCCAACGAGGACGTCGACTACCCGAACCTGATGTACCACTTCCTGCCGCTCGCCGTCCGCTACGACGGCACCGCGATCGCGCAGGGCCACGGCTACCAGGTGCATATCGGGCCGATGTACTCGAACTCGCGCGGGCGGCTGTGGATCGAGAGCGCCGACCCGACGGCCCCGCCGGCGTTCGTCTTCAACTACCTGTCGACCCCCGAGGACGAGCGCGAGTGGGTCGAGGCGATCCGCAAGACGCGCGAGATCCTCGGCCAGCCCGCCTTCGCCGCGTACAGCGCGGGCGAGGTCTCGCCCGGCCCGGAGGTGGCGACGGACGAGGAGGTGCTCGAGTGGGTCCGCAAGGACGCCGAGACCGCCTACCACCCGTCCTGCACGAACCGGATGGGCGTCGACGAGATGGCCGTCGTCGACCCGCTGACCATGCGCGTGCGCGGCACCGAGGGCCTGCGCGTCGTCGACGCCTCCGCGATGCCGTACGTCACGAACGGCAACATCTACGCGCCGACGATGATGATGGCCGAGAAGGCCGCCGACCTGATACGGGGCGAGACGCCGCTCGCCCCCGACCGCGCCGACTTCTACCGGCACCGCAAGGAGGCCGCGGCGCATGCCTGACGCGACCGGGTCGGCCGCGCCCGCGATCAGCGTGCGCGGCCTCTGGAAGGTGTTCGGGCCGGACGCGGACGACGTCGTCGGCTCGCCCCTGGCCGACCTGTCCCGCGAGGAGCTGCTCGCGCAGACGGGCTGCACGGCCGCCGTCCGCGACGTCTCCTTCGACGTCGCCGCGGGCGAGGTGTTCGTCGTCATGGGCCTGTCGGGCTCCGGCAAGTCGACGCTCGTGCGCTGCCTGACGCGCCTGATCGAGCCGACGGCCGGCGAGGTCCTCGTCGAGGGCCAGGACATCCTGCGCGCCTCCGCCGCCGAGCTCCGCCAGCTGCGCCGCTCGCGCTTCTCGATGGTGTTCCAGCACTTCGGGCTGCTGCCGCACCGCCGCGTCGTCGACAACATCGCCTACCCGCTCGAGATCCAGGGCGTCAAGAAGGACGAGCGCCATGCGCGCGCCCATGAGGTGATCGACCTCGTCGGCCTCGCCGGCTACGGCGACGCGTACCCGGAGCAGCTGTCCGGCGGCATGCAGCAGCGCGTCGGCCTCGCCCGCGCCCTGGCCGTCGACCCGGACGTGCTCTTCCTGGACGAGCCGTTCAGCGCCCTCGACCCGCTGATCCGCCGCGACATGCAGGCCGAGGTGATGCGCCTGCACCGCGAGCTCGGCAAGACGATGGTCTTCATCACGCACGATCTCGCCGAGGCGATGAAGCTCGGCGACCGGATCGCGATCATGCGCGACGGCGCCGTCGTGCAGATGGGCACCGGCGTCGAGCTGATCCTGAACCCGGCCGACGCGTACGTCGCGGACTTCCTGCGCGACATCCCGAAGAGCA
Source organism: Gaiellales bacterium (assembly GCA_030831375.1). Taxonomy (GTDB): domain Bacteria; phylum Actinomycetota; class Thermoleophilia; order Gaiellales; family F1-60-MAGs149; genus F1-60-MAGs149. The sequence continues at coordinate 12,481 of JAURLF010000153.1, forward strand.
GCGTGCTGTCGCTCGCCGCGATCGCGCGGCCGCTGAGGGCCGGGGAGCCGACGAGCGGGCCGGCGCTGCCCGGGTCGACGATCATCCGCGCGGCGACGCCCGCGATCATCGACGCGCACGCGCCCGTGCGCGTCCTCGACGAGGCGGGCGCGGAGGTCGGCGTGGTCGGCAGCGAGGACGTCCTCGCCCTGATCGCCGGCGACGCCGCGGCGGAGCCGGGCGCCTGACCGTGGCCCTGCGGGACGCCCTCCGGCGGCGTTGGGTGCAGGCCGGCGCCGTGCTCGCCGGCTGGGTCCTCATCGCCGTCCTGCTCGGTGGGCGCCAGACGCTCGAGCTGTCGACCGCGACGGACTCGACCTTCACCGGCTGGATGCGCGAGTTGGCCGCGTCGATCCGCGGCAACCGCACCGAGAGCCCGCTCTTCGTCTACGTCTTCAACCCGATCCGCGGCGCGATCGAGGGCTTCATCGAGGTGATCATGCGGGTCATCTCGATGCCCGGACCGGGCGACGTGATCCCGCTCCTCGGCTGGTTCGGGACGCTCGCGCTCGTCGGCTTCATCGTCTACGCCACCTCGACCCTGCGGACCGCGCTCTTCAGCATGGCGATGCTCGTGCTCTGCGGCATGCTCGGCATGTGGGTGGTCACGATGGACACCCTCGCGATGACGATCGGCGCGGTGCTCCTGTCGCTCGCGATCGCGCTGCCGCTCGGCGTCTGGGCCGGCTTGAACGCGCGCGTGATGGCGTTCCTGCGGCCCGGCCTCGACCTCGCCCAGGTGCTGCCGACCCTGGTCTACCTGGCGCCGCTCGCGCTCGTGTTCCTGATCGGCATCGCCTCGGCCACGATCGCGACGATGATCTACTCGATCCCGATCTGCATCCGCATCACGGCGCACGCGATCCGCTCGCTGAAGGAGGGCCCGATCGAGGCGGCGGAGGCGGCCGGCTCGACGCGCTGGCAGGTGCTGACCAAGGTGCAGCTGCCGATGGCGAAGAGCACGATCATCCTCGCCGTCAACCAGACCACCCTGGCCGCGCTCTCCTTCGTCGTCATCGCCGCCCTGATCGGCGCGCCCGGCCTCGGCAAGCCCGTCGTCGAGGCCCTGACCATCCGCGACGTCGGCGACGGCGTCGTCGCCGGCCTCGCCGTCGTCTTCCTCGCGATCATGCTCGACCGGGCCACGGCGGCCGCGGTCGGCAGGGACCAGGCCGCCCGGCCCCAGGGCCGGGCGCTCCTCCACCGGCGGATCGGCCTCGCCGTCGGCGCCGCCCTGACCGTGGTCGCGATCGCGCTGTCGCGACAGGTCCTCTGGTTCGCGGTCTTCCCCGCCTCGCTCGACGTCGGCGAGCGCGTCGGGAGCGCGGCCGACGCGGCGCAGGAGTGGATCGTCGCCAACTTCGACCTGCTCACCGTCACGGGCAGCGAGCAGTTCACGATCTGGGTCCTCAACCCCCTGCAGGACCTCCTCGCCGGCTCGCCGTGGTGGGCGACGCTCGCCGCGATCACCCTGCTCGCCCTCATCCTCGCGGGCCGCACCGTCGGCATCCTGGTGCTCGTGCTGCTGCTGCTCGTCCTCGGCACCGGCCTCTGGAACGACACCATGCTGACCCTCACGATGACCCTGATCGCGACCGGCTTCGTGGTCGTGATCGGGATCGTGATCGGCGTCTGGGCGGGCCGCAGCGCGGGCGCCGAGCGCGCGCTCAGGCCGTTCCTCGACGCGGGCCAGACGATGCCGGCCTTCGTCTACCTCGTGCCCGTGCTGGCCCTGTTCGGGCCGACCCGCTTTGCGGCGATCGTGCTCGGCGTCGTCTACGCCGCACCCGTGGTGATCCGCATCGTCGCGGACGGCATCCGCAAGGTGCCGTCCGAATCGGTCGAGGCCGCCGTCGCCGCCGGCTCCACGACGCTGCAGATCATCGCCAAGGTGCAGCTGCCGATGGCGCGCCGCGCGATCCTGCTCGGCGTCAACCAGGGCCTCATCTTCGTGCTCGCCGTCGTCGTCATCGGCGGTTTCGTCGGGGCCGGCGGCCTCGGCTACCTGGTGATCGTCGGGCAGTCGAAGCCCGACCTCGTCGGCAAGGGCCTCGCCGCCGGCATCGCGATCGTCCTGCTCGGCGTGATCCTCGACCGGATCGCGCAGGGCGGGCCCCGCGACGCCCCGCAGGCGCGGCGCTGACGCGGCTGCGGGCGACCGGCGACGTCCAGCGCATGCCGCTACGATTGCCGGCACATCGAGGTACCCGGGGAGGGAACATGAAGCTACGCGGCACGCGCGCGACGACATGGGTCGCGCTCGCCATCGCCGGACTGGCCCTGGCGGCCTGCGGCGGCGGCGTCAACGAGGACACGACGACGGAGGCCGCCGCGGGCGGCGAGGCCACCGAGGCCGTCGTCGCCGACTGCGGCAAGTGGGGCGTCGCCATGCACGCGTGGGTGGGCTACACCGCCTCCGCGCAGGTGCTCAGCGACATCGCCCGCGCGAAGCTCGTCTGCTCGGGCGCAGGCGCGGCCGCGATCGCCTGCCTGGACCTGCTCGTGTGCCTCGGCCTGAAACCTGAAAACACGCTGGTCGCGGACAGCAAGGGGGTGCTGCACTCGGGGCGCGCCGGGCTGGATGAAAGC
>JAURLF010000020.1 GCA_030831375.1 Gaiellales bacterium
GGCCTGCGCGCGATCGTCGCGCCCGCGCTCCTCGCGGACCCCGGGGCCCGTGCCGCGGCCGCGCGGGCCGTCCTGGCCTGACCGCCGGGCTAGACTGACCCGATGGCCGACGCCGACCGCGCCCTGGCGCTCGACTTCCTGCGCGCGTGGCCCGCGAAGATCGCCCACGTCAGCACCCTGCGCGAGGACGGCACGACGACGACGGTGCCGGTCTGGTACCGGATCACGGACGACGACGCGATGCTGATCTGGACGCGCCACGGGCGCCGCTGGGTGCGGCGTCTCGCCGACAGCGGCCACCTCTCGTTCAGCGTCGCCGAGGTCGCGTTCCCGATGCGCGGCGTGATGGGGGCGGGCCCGGCCGTGGTCCTCGGCGACGGCGACGTCGACGTCGACCGGGAGCGGGCCGCGATCATGTGCCGCTACGTCCTGCCCTTCCTCGTGCCGGCGTACGAGGCGGCCCGCACCGACCACCGCGCGATCATCCGGGTCGACCTCGAGCGGCTGACCGGCTGGTCCTTCGAGGACGCGTGATCCGGGTCATCCCGATCCCGCTCGCCGCGCGGATCCGTCCGGGCGACGACCTCGCCGGGCTGCTCGTCCGCGCGATCGCCGACGCCGGCGAGGCGCTCGCCGACGGTGACGTGCTGGTCGTGGCCCAGAAGCCCGTGTCGAAGGCCGAGGGCCGGATCGTCGACCTCGCGGGCGTCGAGCCGTCCGCCGAGGCGAGGGCGATCGCGGCCGAGGGCGAGGGCGACCCGCGCCTCGTCGAGGTGATCCTCGGGGAGTCCGCCGAGGTCGTGCGTCGCCGCGGTGCGTTCATCGTCGGCCGCACGGCCCAGGGCCACGTGCTCGGCTCGAGCGGGGTGGACCGCTCGAACCAGGACGACCCCGACCACGTGACGCTCCTGCCGGTCGATCCCGACGCCTCGGCGCGCGTCCTGCGCGACGCCCTGCGCGCCGCCGCGGGGGCCGAGGTGGCGGTGGTGATCTCCGACTCGATCGGCCGGCCCTTCCGCCGCGGCACCGTCGGCGTCGCCCTCGGCGCCGCGGGGTTCGCCACGGTCGTCGAGCACGCGGGCCGGCTCGACGACGTCGGCCGGCCGTTCCACTCGACGCAGGTGCACGTGGCCGACCAGCTCGCGAGCGCCGCCGAGCTGGTGCTCGGGCCCGCCGGCGGGGTCCCCGCCGCGATCGTCCGCGGCGTCGCGCTCGAGGCGGGTGCGGAGGGCGCAGCGGGCGGCATCATCGACCGCGACCGGGACCTCTTCGCGTGAGCCGGGCCATCCGCATCGGGTACGAGTGCAGCCCGCAGGACGGCACGTTCGCGGCGATGCGCACCGCCTGGGTCGAGGCCGAGGCGCTCGGCGTCGACGGCATCTACAACGACGACCACTTCCTCCCGGTCGAGAGCGACCTCGACGGGATGCACTTCGAGTGCTGGACGACCCTGGCGGCGCTGGCCGAGGTCACGAGCCGGGTGGAGATCGGGGCGATGGTGACCTGCGTCTCCTACCGCAACCCGAACCTGCTCGGCGACATGGCCCGCACCGTCGACCACATCTCCGGCGGGCGGCTCGTGCTCGGCCTCGGCTCGGGCTGGTTCGAGCCCGACTACGTGGCCTTCGGGTACGAGTTCGGGACGGAGATCACCCGTCTGCATGCCTTCCGCGACGCGCTGCCCGTGATCCGCGAGCGGATGGCGGTCGGCAACCCGCCGCCCGTCCGCGGCCGCATCCCGATCATGATCGGCGGCGGCGGCGAGAGGGTGATGCTGCGGCTCGTCGCCGAGCACGCCGACATCTGGCACGGCTTCGGGACGCCGGAGGAGATCCGGCACAAGTGCGCGGTGCTCGACGCGCACTGCGTCGCCGTCGGCCGCGACCCGGCCGAGATCGAGCGCAGCGTGATGTTCGAGGCGCACGAGCTCGGCGGTGACGACCTCTTCGACGCGTATGTCGAGGCCGGTGCCACCTACCTCTTCTACTCGGCGCCCGGCCCCGACTACGACCTCGACGGCGTGCGCCTCCTGCTCGACTGGCGCCGCCGGCGCGCCGGCGCCAGCCGCTAGGCTGCCTCCCATGCCGATCTCCGATGACGCCCGCGCGCTGCTCGAGCAGCCGCTCTTCGCCAGCCTCGCCACCGTCGGCCCCGACGGGCACCCCCAGGTGACCGTCGTCTGGCTGCACGTCGAGGACGACCGCGTCGTCTTCAACACCGCCGAGGGCCGCGCCAAGCACCGCAACATGGCCGCCGACCCGCGCGTCACGGTGCTCCTGCTCGACCCCGACAACGGCTACCGCTACGCGGAGCTGCGCGGCACGGTCGAGATGACGACCGCGGGCGGCGACGCGGGCATCGACGCGCTCGCGCAGAAATACCTGGGCACCGACTACCCGTTCCGCCGCGAGGGCGAGGTGCGGGTGCAGTGCCTGATGAACGTCGACTCCGAGCATTGGATGGGATGACCATGAGCGAGCGAGCGATCCGGATCGGCTTCCAGTCCCGGCCCCAGCACGGCGGCTACGACGCGATGCGCGCGTCGTGGGTGCGTGCCGAGGAGCTGGGCGTCGACGCCATCTACAACTGGGACCACTTCTACCCGCTCTACGACGACCCCGACGGCCCGCACTTCGAGTGCTGGACCCTGATCGCGGCGCTCGCCGAGGCCACGAGCCGCGTGGAGATCGGCGCGCTCGTGACCTGCATGTCGTACCGCAACCCGAACCTGCTCGGCGACATGGCCCGCACCGTCGACCACATCTCCGGCGGCCGGCTCACGCTCGGCATCGGCTCGGGCTGGTTCGAGAAGGACTACGAGCAGTTCGGGTACGAGTTCGGGACGGCGATCACGCGCCTGCACGCCTTCCGCGACGCGATCCCCGTCGTGAAGGAGCGGATGGCGATCGGCAACCCGCCGCCCGTCCGCGGCCGCATCCCGATCATGATCGGCGGCGGCGGCGAGAAGGTGATGCTCAAGCTGGTCGCCCAGCACGCCGACATCTGGCACGGCTTCGGCGACCCCGACGTGATCCGCCACAAGTGCGAGGTGCTCGACGCCCACTGCGCCACCGTGGGCCGCGACCCGGCCGAGATCGAGCGCTCCATCATGCTCAACGAGGACGAGGTCCCGCACGACCCGGCCGAGCTCGACCAGCACCTGCAGGCGTTCATCGACGCGGGCGCGACGTTCTTCATCTTCGGCTCGTCGGGGCCGGACTGGCCGCTCGACGGGCTCGAGCGGCTGCTGGCCTGGCGGGCCGGGCGGTCCTGATGGACCGCTGCGCCGTCGTCACGGGCGGAGCTGGCGGCATCGGCTCCGCGACGGCGGAGCGGCTCGCCGCGCGCGGCTACGCGGTGCTCGTCGTCGACCGCGACGGCGACGCGGCAGAGGCGGTCGCGCACCGGATCGGCAGGCCGGCCACGGCGATCGCCGCGGACGTGTCCAGCGAGGACGACGTCAAGGGCTACGTCGCAGCCGCGATCGAGCGCTACGGGCGCATCGACGCCTTCTTCAACAACGCCGGCATCGAGGGCGACATCGCGGGCGTGGAGGACTACCCCGTCGAGACCTTCGACCGGGTCCTGGCGGTCAACCTGCGCGGCGCCTTCCTCGGGCTCAAGCATGTGGTGCCGGTGATGCGCACGCAGGGCGAGGGCGCGATCCTCAACACCGCCTCGCAGGCCGGGGTGCGCGGCGTGCCGGGCCTGTCGGCCTACGTGGCCTCGAAGCACGCCGTCGTCGGCCTCTCCCAGGGCGTCGCCCTCGAGGTCGCGAAGGCGGGCATCCGCGTCAACTGCCTCTGCCCGGGCCCCACGAACACGCGCATGATGGACGACATCAAGGAGGCGGTCATCGCCGCCGGCGGTGACCCGCAGAACTTCGTCGACCGGATGCCCGTCGGCCGCTTCGGCGAGCCCGGCGAGATCGCCGACGTCGCCGCCTGGGCCCTCGCCGATGCGCCGGGCTTCCTGACCGGGGCGGTGCTGACGGTGGACGGCGCGATGACGACGCCGTAGCGGCGTCCGCATCGTCTCGGCAATGGGGTAGGCTCCGCCGGACCCGCAGGATGAGGAGATCCCGCCAATGACGCCGCACGAGACCCCGAGGACCCGCGCGTGAGGGCCGCAGTCTGCCGCGCGTTCGGCGAGCCCCTCGTGATCGAGGAGCTGACGCTCGAGGCCCCGCAGGCCGGCGAGCTCGTCGTCGACGTCAAGGCGTGCGCGATCTGCCATTCGGACATCACGTACATGGATGGCGGCTGGGGCGGCGAGCTGCCCGCGCTGTACGGCCACGAGGCCGCGGGCGTCGTCTCCGCGGTCGGCCCCGAGACGCCCGGAGTCCAGGTCGGCGACCACGTCGTCGTCACGCTGATCCGCGCCTGCGGCCAGTGCTTCTACTGCAGCCGCGGCGACCGCGTGATGTGCGAGACGACGCTGCCCCTGTCGCAGCGCCAGCCGATCAGGGACGCCACGGGCGCGCCCGTCGCGCAGATGATGAACGTCGGCTCGTTCGCCGAGCAGGTGCTCGTGCACCACTCGCAGATCGCCGTCATGGACCCGGACGTCGACTTCGCCGTCGCGTCGCTGCTCGGCTGCGGCGTCATCACCGGCGTCGGCGCCGCGATCAACACCACCTCGATCTCGCCCGGCGAGAGCGCGGTGGTGATCGGCACGGGCGGCGTCGGCCTCAATTGCATCCAGGGCGCGGCGCTCTCGGGCGCGAACCCGCTGATCGCCGTCGACGTCAACGACGCCAAGCTCGAGGCGGCCCGCGCCTTCGGCGCCACGCACGTCGTCAACTCGGCGACGCAGGACGTCGCCGCGGAGGTGCGCGCGCTGACGCAGGGCCGCATGGCCGAGCACGTGCTGGTCTCCGTCGGCGTCGGCCCCGCGATCGAGCAGGGCATCGGCCTGATGGGCAAGGGCGGCGAGACGATCATCGTCGGCATGCCGCCGAGCGGCGTCACGACCACGTTCGACCCGTCGTGGATCGCCGCGGACTCGCAGCGCATCGTCGGCAGCAAGATGGGCTCCGCCCAGGTGCCCGTCGACATCCCGCAGCTCGTCGGCCTCTACCGGGGCGGCCGCCTCAAGCTCGACGAGCTGGTCACGCAGCGCTATCCGCTCGAGGAGATCAACGAGGCCGTCGCCGCCGTCAAGCGCGGCGAGGCGCTGCGCAACGTGGTGGTGTTCTGATGCGGGTCGCCTCCTGGGAGACGTTCGTCGTCGGCAACCCGCCCCCGCGCGAGGGCGGCAACTACTTCATCTTCGTGAAGCTGGTCACCGACGACGGGATCGTCGGCTACGGCGAGTGCTACGTCGCCACCTTCGGGCCCGACGTCATCGTCAAGGCGATCGACGACATGATGGAGCGCCGCGTCGTCGGGATGGACCCGCACCGGATCGAGACGATGTGGCGCGAGGTCTACGGCGCCGGCTTCCAGTTCCGCCCGGACACGACCGTGATGGGCGTGTTCAGCGGCATCGAGATGGCGCTCTGGGACATCATCGGCAAGTCCGCCGGCAAGCCCGTCTACGACCTGCTCGGCGGGCGCGTCCGCGAGCGGCTGCGCTCCTACACGTACCTGTACGCCGAGGCGGGCGATCAGGTCGACGTCTACCACGACCCCGACCTGTCCACGCAGCGCGCCGTCGAGGCCGTCGAGGCCGGCTTCACCGCGGTCAAGTTCGACCCGGCGGGCCGCTACTCGACCCTGGACCCGCGCAACCCGTCGGTCGAGGCCCTCGAGCGCTGCGAGCGCTTCGTCCGGCAGATCCGCGAGGCCGTCGGCCCCTCGGTGGACATGCTGTTCGGGACGCACGGGCAGTTCACCACGAGCGGCGCGATCCGGATGGCCAGGCGCCTCGAGGCGTACGAGCCGCTCTGGTTCGAGGAGCCGACACCGCCGGACATGCCCGAGGAGATGGCGAAGGTCGCGCACGCCACGTCGATCCCGATCGCCACCGGCGAGCGGCTGACGACGAAGTACGAGTTCGCCCGGGTCCTGCGCACGGGCGCCGCCTCGATCCTGCAGATGAACCTCGGCCGCGTCGGCGGCATCCTCGAGGCCAAGAAGATCGCCGGCATGGCCGAGACGCACTACGCGCAGATCGCCCCGCACCTCTACTGCGGCCCGCTCGTGGGCGCGGCCAACGTGCAGATCGCCGCGTGCTCCCCGAACTTCCTGATCCTCGAGTCGATCCGCGACTGGGGCGGCTTCCACGGCGAGATCCTGAAGACGAAGATGGGCTTCGAGGACGGCCACGTGATCATCCCGACGGCGCCCGGGCTCGGCGTCGAGCTCGACGAGGACGTCGCGCGCGCCAACCCGTACACCGGCACCGAGCTGCACCTGAACCCGGTCTACGGCGAACTCCGGGAGGAGCACTACCCATGAAGCTCGCCTACATCGGCCTCGGCGCGCTCGGCGCCCCGATCGCCATGAACCTGCTGCGCGCCGGCCACGAGCTGGCCGTCACCGACCTCGACCGCTCCGCGGCCGACGAGCTCGTCGCCGCCGGCGCGCGCTGGGCCGACGACCCGGCCGACGCCGCGGCCGGCGTCGACGCGGCCTTCACCTGCCTGCCCTCGACGCGCGCGATCGAGGCGGTCGTCACGGGCGAGCGCGGCCTGATCGCGGGCCTCGGCGAGGGCGCCGTCTGGATCGACAACTCCACGAACGACCACGACCTGATCGTCGACCTCGCCGCGCGCCTCGCCGAGCGCGGGGTCCGCACGATCGAGGCGCCCGTCACGGGCGGCGTGCACCTCGCCAAGACCGGCGGCGTGACCGTGATCCTCGGCGGCGACGCGGCCCTCGTCGAGGAGCACATGCCGCTCTTCCGGCTGATCGGCAACCGCCAGTTCCACGTCGGCGACGTCGGCCAGGCCTCGAAGATCAAGGCGATCACGAACATGCTCGCCTTCATCCACCTCGTCGCCGACGGCGAGGCGATGATGCTGGCCAAGCAGGCCGGGATCGACCTCGGCACCGCCTGGCAGGTGATCCAGGCCTCCTCGGGCAACTCGTTCGTGCACGAGACGGAGGGCCAGGTCATCCTCAGCGGCTCCTACATGATCGATTTCACCTTCGACCTCGCGCTCAAGGACCTCGGGTTCAACCTCGCGATGGGTGAGGAGTACGGCGTGCCGCTCGAGCTCGCCACCGCCGTCCGCGACCAGTACCTGCGGGCCAAGGAGCGCTACGGCGGCGACGCCCAGTCGCCGGAGATCGTTCGCCTGCTCGAGGACGCCTGCGGCACGGACCTGCGCGCGCCCGGCTTCCCCGAGCGGATCGAGGCCTGATCCGCACTAGGATGGGACAGACCGACGACCCCGGGAGGCGATGATGGGGCTTCTGGACGATTTCAAGAAGGCGGTCCCCGAGGACCTCAAGGACAAGGCCCGCGAGGCCGCGACGAACGCCAAGGCCGCGGCGGTCAGCGCGGGCGAGGTCGCGCAGACGGCGGCGGATGCCGCGAGCGACGCCTTCGACAAGGGCGAGGCGTCGTTCCGGCAGGCGCGCGCCGACGGCCAGGGCCTGACGGGCGCCGCCAAGCAGGCCGGGCGCGGTGCGCTCGAGCCCGCGGAGGCCGCCGATCCGCCTCCGGACGCCGCCGCGCCGGATGACGCCCAGGGCTAGCAGCACCTGAGATCCGCGGCGGATCGCGGTCCGCCGCGAACGCCATACTCGTGCGGTGGCGCTGAGCGTGACACCCGAGGACGTGCGTCGGATGTCCGACGCGCTGTTCATCTCGCGCAACTGGCGCGCGGCCTCGGCGACGCGCTTCTGGGTGCTGCTCGGACTCTCGGCCGTGATCGCCTCCGCCGGCGTCGTCGGCGACTCCACGGCCACGGTGATCGGGGCGATGATCGTCGCGCCGCTGATGGTCCCGATCCTCGGCACCGCATTGGCGGTGGTGCTCGGCGACAACCGGCGGCTCGCCGGGTGCGTGGCCCTGGTGGTGGGCGGCGCGGCGGTCGTCGTCGCGGTCGGCTGGCTGGTGGGCAGCATCGATGTCTTCGGCGACGCCTACGCGGGCAACTCCCAGATCGAGGGCCGCATCAGCCCCCGGCTGATCGACCTCCTCGCCGCGGTCGCGACCGGCACGGTCGGCGCCTTCGCGCTCGTTCGCTCCGATGTGTCCGACACCCTTCCCGGCGTTGCGATCGCGATCTCGCTCGTGCCTCCCCTGGCCGTCGTCGGGATCCTGCTCTCGGCGGGGCGCGGAGGGGATGCCGCCGGCGCACTGCTCCTGTTCGGCACCAACGTGGCGGCGATCATCGCCACCGGGACGATCGTGCTCCTCCTCTACCGCGTCCGCGATGCCGCGCGGGGGGCGGGGATCCCGGTCGGGCGCTTCCGCGGAATCCGGGTCGCCGTCATCCTCGGGCTCGTCCTCGTGATCGCCGCTCCGCTTTCCGTCGGGAGCCTGCGCGTGGCCCTTGATCACTACCTGGCCCGCACGGCTCGCCCGATCGTCGAGGGCTGGGCCGCCCGGAACGCGTGGGCGGTCACGGACGTGACCGTCGCCAACGGCGCGTTGCGGCTGACCGTGCTCGGGGCGCCCGAGGGGGCCTCCGCCGACGAACTTCGCCGTCTCCTCGACGCAGGCGGGCTCGACGGCGCTGACGTGGTCGTGCGGCTCGTGCCCGGCACCGAGTTGGTCTGCCGTCCCGGGGAGGCGTGCCGGCGCCCGTCGATCCCCGAGCAGCGCGAACTGCTCGGGCTGCTCGACCCCTGACCGCGCGCGGCCGCCTGGCGGCCGACCCAAGCCCAACGGGCCGGTCGTCTGGGCAGCTGCGTGCGTTCCTGTATTCCTACAAGCCGTTCACCGGCCGACCGCTGGGCGCGGTGGTCTGGGCGGACTGCGGTGAGGCGATCCGCGTGCGCCAGGTCAGATCGCGACGCTCGCCCGACGGGGTGGTCAGCCAGCCCTCGAGGGCCGTGGGCGCGGCGGGCGTCCACTCCTTGAAGTCCACCGTCAGGTTGTAGCCCGGCGGCGGCGCCTCGGACCAGGTGTACAGGGTGCCCTCGGTCGTCCCGCTCTCGAGCGTGGCGGCGACGTTGATGCGCCTCGTCGAGCGCTGGTCGGTGGTGAGGATGGCCTGCTCGGCCGCGAAGTTGAGGTCGAGTGCGACCGTGCGCCCCGCGTTGAGGCGGATCTTGCGCATCTCGACCTGGTAGTCGATGCCGGTGTTCCCCGTCCCCGCGCTGTCGATGATCGCCAGCGTCGGGTCGGTGCCGGTCGTGGAGGTGAAGGCGATCGACTCCCGATCGGGGCGGAACGTGACGACGTCGCGCGATTTGGGCCGGATCGCGAGGTTCGACGCGATCCACGTGCCGTCGCCGGCCTGTGCCGTCACGGACGTCACGACCGTGCTGGTGACGCCCTTGGTGGAGAGGACGATCCGGAAGGGCACGTCCGCCGGGACCGTCCAGACGGGGAACGTCTGCATGCCGTCTCCGGGGGGATCGATCGCGGGGAACTCTTCGAGGCCCTTGATCGGCTTGCCGTTGAGAGCCCTGATCGACACGGCGACGGAGCCGCCGGACGGGACGTCGACCGCGTCGAGCGTGACCGTCGTGCCCGCCGCGGATTCGCAGAACGGACACGGCTGGGAGCCAAGCAGCTTCGCGGACGGGATCAGGGAGACGTTGCCGCTGGCCATCGTCGGATCGGCGCCGGGCACGGTGAACATCAGGTACTCCATCGACCCGTCACCGCCGTTCGCCGTGGTGTCGATGTGGACTGCGCGAATGCGGCCGGGATAGTTGTTGTCCCAGACGGCGATGTCGTAGAGCCCGCTCCCACGGTCGTAGAGCGCGGTCGGGGTGATGGCGTGGCCGCCTTTGCCCGGCGGGGTCTCCCACAGCGCCAGGATGAAGGGCGCGGCACCGGGCTTGAGCCCCTGCTTGAGCTTCGCAACGGCCTGGGTTGGCGTCATGTCGTACGCATCGACGTCGTTCACGAACTGCCAGACGAAGTTGCGGGCGAATGTCCGGGTCATCTGCGATGACCACGGCGTGCGGTACGGCGGGCGGAATGCGCTACCGATGGCAAAGAGATCGCTCTCGTTATTGAAGATCTGAGCCGCGGTGCCGGCGATGCCGAAGCAGTGCCCGCCGCCCATCGCCTCGTTGAAGGCCTCGCGCGTCGCCTCGGCGACGAGCGTCGGAATGCACGGGCCGGCGCGGTTCGTGCACGCCTCGTTGCCGAAGAGCGTGCGCATGTCGTTGGACGTGAGATTGACCGGATCCTCGAATGGCACGTCGAAGAAGATCGCGTTGGCGAGATTCGGGAAATCCTCTGCATTGTTCCCGTAGTTCATGAAGTCGAATCCGTCGACCTGCGGGTCGAAGCCGCTCGAGGCGATCAAGGTGCCCTGCGGCGCCCACGCAGCTGGCGTCGGGTCGAACGTGCCGCTGTCCAGGATCTCCTGCACGAGGACGGAGGGTGCCGAGGGGTCAGGCACCGGGGCGGTCCACGTCGAGGACTGGGCGCCGGCCGTGCCCGCGCCGATCAGGACCGCGCAGATCGCGATCAGGCTCCCTATCGTCCGGATTGCGTGCGCGCGCATACCCCGCTCCTCTTCCTCGTCACAGACGCCCGACCGCGGGCGCCCACGGTCCCGGCGAGTATCGCAGAACCGCGCGCCCCGGGGAAGTGGCCCGCACCACACGGCGGGGTATCCCCGGCCGGCGGCCGCCTTCGGTGGTCGACGATGGGCCGCCGGGACGGCGAGGATCGCGTCCGTGAAGCTCGGCAAGACCGTGTGCGCGGCGCGGCGCTCAGCGCGTCGGCACGCCGCAGCCCGGCACCAGCGCCTGCCACTCGGGCAGCGCGTTCGATGCCTCGGCCCAGACACGCATCCGCGGCACGAGGTCGAGGTCGATCGGGGCGTGCAGGGCGCGGTGCAGGACGGGCGTGGCCGCGAGGTCGGCGATCGTCAGTCGGCCATGGCAGGCCCACGGGCCCGGAGCGTCGAGGACGGCCATCGCCTGGTTCAGCCGCGGGGCCTGCTTCGCGAACAGCGCCGCGACCTCGTCGTCGGGCAGGGGCTCCTTCGCGAACATCCCGAGTCCCGGGACGATCCCGTAGCGGGCCGACTCGTACGCGAACAGGGCCGGGCGCACCGCGATGCCCCACAGGTCGAGCACCCAGTCGACGCGGGCCCGCGCCTGCGGGTCGCGCGGGTAGAGGTCGTCGCGGCCCTCGCGATCGGCGAGGTAGCGCAGGATCGTGTTCGACTCGGCCAGTCGGTAGTCGCCGTCGAGCAGCGCGGGGATGCCGCCGGTCGGGTTGA
>JAURLF010000154.1 GCA_030831375.1 Gaiellales bacterium
GCGCCGGTGGACACGGTGCCGGCGACGCTGACGACGTTGACGATGCGGCCGCGCTCGGCCACGAGCGCGGCCCAGGAGAGCGCCGTCACCCGCACCATCGCCAGGTAGAGCAGCTCGACCGCGTCGCGGGCCGCGTCGTGGTCGTGATCGAGGAGCGGCGCGCGGAAGGGTCCCCCCGCGTTGTTGACCAGCAGGCCGATGCGCTGCTCCGTGGCGAGGCGCTCGCCGAGCGCGGCGATGCCGTCGTCGTGGGCCACGTCGGCCACCAGCGGCTCGGCGCCAAGCGCCGCCGCGGCCGCCTCGAGCCGCTCGCGGCCGCGCGCGACGAGCAGCAGGCGGTCACCGGCGGCGGCGCGCCGGCGGGCGATCGCGAGGCCGATCCCGGCGGACCCGCCGGTCACCAGGGTCAGGGGCGCCGTCATGCCGGGAGCCTAGCCCGCAGCGCGATACACTCGGACGGTGCCGCACGTCCCCGAGCCCCCGCCGCGTGTCGAAGTCACCATCGCGACCCGGACGCTCGTCCGCATCCTGCTGACGCTGCTGGGCTTCGGGGTCGTCACCTTCGGGGTCTGGCAGGTGCGCTCCGTGCTGACCCTGATCCTGGTGGCGATGTTCCTCGCGCTCGCGCTGAACCCGATCGTGACGGTGCTCGAGAAGCGGCTGGACGGCCGCCGGGGGATCGCCGCCGGGCTCGTGATCCTCGGCGTGATCGTGCTCGTCGGCCTGATCGTGGCCGCCCTCGTGACGCCCGTCTACAGCGAGATGCGCACCCTCGCCACGCGCGCGCCGGCGCTCGTCGACGACCTGCGCACCTGGGGGCCGTTCGCCGACCTCGACGCGCGCTACGACTTCCTCAGCCGGACCCGCGACCTCGTCGGCGAGTACGCGGATCGGCTGCCGGCGCAGGCGAGCAATCTGCTCGGCGTGGCGACCGCCGTCGTGACGGGCTTCGGCAAGGCCCTGACGGTGCTCTTCATGACGCTCTTCCTGCTGCTCGAGATCCCGCGGATGACACGCGCCATCACCGAGCTGCTGCGGCCGGGCTACGCCGACCGCTCGCTCGAGGTCTTCGAGCAGGTCAACGGCACGATCGCCCGCTGGACGGGCGGCGTCCTCCTGATCGCCCTGATCGCCGGCACCACGATGGGCCTGACCGCGTGGATTCTCGGCGTGCCCTACGCGCTCGCGCTCGGCCTGCTCGTGGGGCTGCTCGCCCTGATCCCGCTGATCGGCGCCACCATCGGCTCCGCCATCGCGGTGCTCGTCGCGCTCACGCAGTCGGTCACGGCCGCCCTGATCCTGCTGGTCTTCGCGATCGTCTACCAGCTCTTCGAGAACCACGTGATCCAGCCCCTCGTGATGCGCCGCACCGTCGACGTGTCCCCGTTCATCGTGCTGGCGAGCGTGCTCGTCGGCGCGTCGCTCCTCGGCATCATCGGCGCGCTCCTCGCCATTCCCGTGGCCGGCAGCGTGCAGGTCGTGCTGCGGGAGATCCTGAAGGCGCGGCGCGCCTCGGTGGCGGCCGAGCGCGAGCTGATCACCAACGCCCGCGCCGCCACGCTCGACGCGGTGGAGCCCACGATGGAGGTGGACTGATGGCCGAACGGCCGCGCATCCTGATCTGGTCGGACTACCTCTGACCCTTCTGCCGCGTCGCGTGCGAGCGCGCGTCGTGGCTCGAGCGCCGGTTCGGCGCCGAGATCGAGTGGCTCCCGTGGGACCTGCACCCCGAGTACCCGCCTGAGGGCATCCCCCGCTCCGAGCTCGAGGCGAAGTACGGCCCCGGGATGTTCGACCGCGTGCGCGAGATGTTCGCCGACAGCGGCCTGCCGTACGCGCCGCACCCCGAGCGCGTCCCGAACACGCAGCTCCTGCTCGAGCTCGGCGAGCTGGCGCGCGCCGAGGACCGCCACCCGGCCTACCACGAGGCCGCGATGGCGGCGCTCTGGGAGGAGGGCCGCGACGTCTCCGACCCGGACGTGGTGCGGGACGTCGCCGTCGGCGCGGGCCTGGATCCGGCGGCCGTCGACGAGGCGATCGCGACGCGCGCCTACCGCGCCGTCGTCGAGGCCTCGACGCGCGAGGCGCACAGCCTCGGCATCAACGCCGTGCCGGCCTTCGTGATCGACGAGCGCCAGCTGGTGCTCGGCGCCCAGCCGCACGCCGTGTTCGAGGAGATCCTCGCCGGACGGGCGCTGCCCGGAGCCTGAGCCGAACCGCTAGGAATCGAACATATGTTCGATTAGAATCGGCAGGGCGTGCTGATCGCCCTCGTCATCCCCCGCCTGCCGCTGCAGGCCGCGCTCGCCGCCCGCCCGGGCCCGCCGCCGCCCGAGCCGATGGCGGTCGGGCCCGACCCCTTCGGCGCGCCCCGCGTCGACGCGCCGTCGGCGGCGGCGGCCGCGATGGGCGTGCGCGTGGGCATGCCCCTCGGGGAGGCCCTCGCGCTGTGTCCCGCCCTCGCCCTCGTCCCGCCCGACCCGGCCGGGGCGCGGCGGATCGGCGAGCACCTCCTGGCCGGCGTCGAGGCGCTCGGGCTGCCCGTCGAGCCGCTCGGCCCCGACCGCGCTCTGCTTGATGCGGCCCCTGCCCTGCGCCTGCACGGCGGCCCCGCCCGGCTCGTCGCGCGCCTCCAGCGGCTGCTGCCGGAGGCGGGGCTCAGGATCGGCGCCGCCCCCGCGCGCTTCGCGGCCCTCGCCGCCGCCCGCGGCGCGCGCCGGCGCCCGCGCATCCTCGCCGCCGGTGACGTGCCCGCCGCCCTCGCGCCCCTGCCGGTGCGCCTCCTGCACACGGACGGCGGCGCCTGCCCCGACGTCTGCCGCGCGCTCGAGCTGGTCGGCATCGACCGCCTCGGCGGACTCGCCGCCCTGCCGCGCCTGGCCGTCCGCGACCGCTTCGGGGCGGCCGGCCTCGAGGCCTGGCGGATGAGCCGTGGCGAGGACGGCGCCCGGGTCGACCCGCGCCGCGTCGAGGCGGCGCTGAGCGCCGCGTTCGCGCCGCCCCATCCGATCGCCACCGACGAGGCCCTCGCGCAGGCGCTCGAGCTCCTGATCGCCGACGCCCTCGCCGACCCGGCGCGCGGGCTGCGCGCGCCGCGCCTCGTGCGGCTCGAGGCGGGCCTCGTCAGCGGCGAGACGTGGCTGTGCGAGGCCGCCCTGCGCGAGCCGACGGCGGACCGCCGGCGCCTCATGCTGGCGCTCCTGCCGAAGGCGCGGCGGCTGCCCGCGCCGGCGGAGCGGCTCGTGCTCGCGCTCGGCCGGCTCGCGCCCGGCGGCGCCCAGCTGAGCCTGCTCGAGGCCGCACACGACGAGCGCGAGCGGCGGGTCGCCGACGCCGAGCGGCAGGTGCGCGCCGCCGTCGGCCCCGCCGCGCTCCTGCGCGTCATCGGCGCGGACGCCGCCAGCCGCCTGCCGGAGCGCCGCTACGGGCTGAGGCCGCGGTGAGCGCGCCGCTGCGGCCCGTGCCGGCGCAGCGGCCGCGCCCCTGCGCGGTCACGCCGGATCCCGCGGGCCGTCCCGCGCGCGTCGACGGGCGCGCCGTCATCGCGGTGCGCGAGGAGTGGCGCGTCGAGGAGGGCTGGTGGGCCGCGCCCGTGCGGCGGCGCTACTTCGAGGTCGTGCTCGAGCCCGGCCGCGTCGCCGTCGTCTTCGAGGACCGACAACGGCCCGGGAGCTGGTGGCGGCATGGCCGCTGAGGGCGGCTACGCCGAGCTGCACTGCCACTCGGCCTGCTCGTTCCTCGACGGCGCCTCCCAGCCGGAGGAGCTCGTCGACCGCGCCGCCCGCCTCGGCCTCGACGCGCTGGCGCTGACCGACCACGACAACCTCTGCGCCGCCCTCCCCTTCGCCCAGCTCGCGCGCGCCGCCGGCCTGCACCCGATCACGGGCTGCGAGCTGACCGTCGTCGACGCGGACGGGCCGATGCACCTCGTCCTGCTGGCGGAGGACCGCGCGGGCCACGCGAACCTCTGCCGGCTGGTCACGATCGCGCACGCCGCCACCCGCCCCGAGCGCGGCGGCCCCCTGCCGCCGCAGGCGCCGCTCGCGGAGGTGCTCGAGCACGCCGGCGGCCTGACCTGCCTGACCGGCTGCCCCGCCCACGGCGCGCTCTCCACTGCGGACGGCGCCGCCGCGCGCCGGCGCCGCGACCTCCTGCTCGAGGCCTTCGGAGAGCGGCTCGCCATCGAGCTGCAGCGGCCGCTGCAGCAGGGCGCCGAGGGCGTCCTGCGGCGGCTCGCCGGGCTCGCCCGCGAACGGCGTCTGCCCGTCGTCGCCACGAACGACGCGCACATCCACCTGCGCCGCCGCGGCCCCCTGCAGGACGCGCTCGTCGCGATCCGCACCGGCACGCCGCTCGACGCCGGCCCCGCCGAGCTGCGCGGCAACCGCGAGCACGTCCTCAAGGGCCCCGCCGAGATGCGGCGCCTGTTCGCGGATCTGCCCGAGGCGCTGCGCGAGACCCTCGTGATCGCGGAGCGCTGCCGCTTCGACGTCACCCGTGACCTCGGCTACCGCCCGCCCGCGGGCGCCGCCGACCCCGACCGGGCGCTCGCCGAGCTGTGCCGCGCACGCCTCGTCGAGCGCTACCCGGTGAACCGCCGCGCCGCGACGGAGCGGCTCGAGACGGAGCTCGCCCTGATCCGCAGCCACGGCCTCGCCGGCTTCTTCCTCCTGCACCGCGACATCCTCGAGCTGGCCCGCGAGGTCGCCGCCGAGGTGCGCGGCCCCGACGCGGCGCGCGCCGTCCTGCCGCCCGGACGCGGGCGCGGCTCCAGCGTCGGATCCATCGTCTGCCACCTGACCGGCCTCTCCCACGTCGACCCGCTCGCGGCCGGCCTCTCGCTGGGGCGCTTCCTCAACGAGGAGCTCGCCTCCACGCCCGACATCGACCTCGACTTCCCGCGCGACATCCGCGAGCGCCTGATCCTGCGCATCCACGAGCGCTACGGACCGCGCCGCTCCGCGCTCGTCGGCGCCTTCTCCACGTACCGCGCGCGGGGCGCGATCCGCGAGCTCGGCCGCGCCCTGTCGATCCCCGCCTCGGACATCGCGCGGCTCGCCGCGGCCTCCGACGGCTGGAGCGCCGAGGCGGTAGGCGAGGAGATCCGCCGCGTGCCGGGACTCGCGGAGCGCGCCGGCGAGCCGCGCCTGAGGCTGCTCGCGGCGCTGTGCCGGCAGATCGCGGGCCTGCCGCGCCACCTCTCGCAGCATCCCGGCGGGATGGTCGTCTCCGACGGGCCGCTCGACGCGATCGTGCCACTGCAGCCCGCCGCGATGGCCGGCCGCACGATCTGCCAGTGGGACAAGGACGCCTGCGCGGACGCGGGCCTGCTCAAGATCGACCTGCTCGGGCTCGGCATGCTCAGCGCCGTCGAGCGCTGCGTCAGCGAGATCGCCCGCGGCGGGGAGGCGGTCGACCTGTCCCGGATCCCCCTCGACGACGCCGCCGTCTACCGGGAGATCCGCGCGGCGGACACCGTCGGGGTCTTCCAGATCGAGTCGCGCGCGCAGATGCAGACGCTCCTGCGCGTCCAGCCGGAGACCCTCGACGACCTCGTCGTGGAGGTCGCGCTGGTCCGGCCCGGCCCGATCCAGGGCGGCGCCGTGCACCCGTACATCCGCCGCCGTGCGGCGCGCCGCGCCGACCCCGACTGCCCGATCCCGTACGACCACCCGCTGCTCGAGGAGCCGCTGCGGGAGACGCTCGGCGTGATCATCTTCCAGGACCAGGTGCTCGACGTCGCGCAGGCCCTGGCGGGCTTCACGCCGGGCCAGGCGGAGGCGCTGCGCCGCGCGATGAGCCGGCGCCGCAGCCGCGCAGCGATCGCCGCCCAGTGGCGCGCCTTCCGCGACGGTGCGGCCGCGCGCGGCGTGCCGGAGGAGACGGCGCGCACGGTCTTCCGGCGGATCATCGCCTTCTCCGCGTTCGGCTTCCCCAAGTCGCACTCCGCCGCGTTCGCCCTGCTCGCCTACCAGAGCGCGTGGCTGCGCCACCACCACCCCGCCGCTTTCCTCGCCGCCCTGCTCGCCGAGCAGCCGATGGGCTTCTACCCGCCGGCGTCGCTCCTGCGCGACGCCGAGCGGCGCGGCGTGCCCCTGCGACCCGTCGACGTGCGCCGGTCCGCCGTCGAGGCACGGGTCGAGCCGGACGGGGCCGTGCGCCTCGGGCTGCGCCAGGTCGCCGGGATCGGCCGCGCAGACGCGGAGGCGCTCGTCGCGGAGCAGGCCGCCCGCGGTCCCTTCCGCGACCTGCGCGACCTCGCCGCCCGTGTCGAGCTGCCCCGCGACCGGCTCGAGGCGCTCGTCGCCGCTGGCGCGTGCGACGCCTTCGGACAGCGCCGGCGGCTGCTCTGGGAGCTCGGCCTCGCCGTGCGGCCCGAGGCCGCCCGAGAGGGGCGCCAGCTGGCCCTCGACCTGCGCCTCGGCGAGGCC
>JAURLF010000155.1 GCA_030831375.1 Gaiellales bacterium
CGCCTCGCCGACGCGCCGCTCGACGTGGCCGCGCTCGGCCCTGCGCCCGAGGCGACCGCCGCCCTGCGGCGGCTGCTCGCCGCGCCGAACGTGGCCTCGAAGGCCGCCGTCTTCCAGCAGTACGACCAGATCGTCGGCGGCGGCACCGTCGTCCGGCCGGGCGCCGACGCCGGCGTCGTGCGCCTGCCCGGCTCGAAGCGGGCGATCGCCGCCGCGCTCGACGGCTCCGGCCGACGCACCTGGCTCGACCCGCGCCGCGGCGGCCGCCAGGCCGTCGCCGAGGCGGCGCGCAACGTCGCCTGCACGGGCGCGCGCCCCCTCGCGATCACCAACTGCCTGAACTTCGGCAACCCGGAGCGGGGCGAGACGCCGTACATGCTGGTGGAGGCGATCGAGGGCATGGCCGAGGCCTGCGAGGCCCTCGGCACGCCCGTCGTGTCCGGCAACGTCTCGCTGTACAACGAGCACGCCGGTGGGCCGATCCCCCCGACCCCGATCGTCGGCTGCGTCGGCCTGATCGAGGACGCCGCGCAGGCGGTCGGCGCGGCCGCGCGCGACGGCCTCGCCATCGTCCTGCTCGGCGACGCCGCGCCCGCCGTCGACGGCTCCGAGTACCAGGCGGTCGTCCTCGGCGAGGTCGCGGGGCGCATTCCCGACGTCGACCTCGCCGCCGAGGCCGCGCTGATCGGCGTCCTCCACGCCGCCGCGGCTGCGGGCCTGGTCGACGCGGCGCACGACGTCGCCGAGGGCGGCCTCGCCGTCTGCGCGGCCGAGCTCGCCATCGCCGGCCGCGTCGGCATCGACGTCGAGCTGCCGCAGCTCGGCGCGCGCGATGAGATCACCCTGTTCGGCGAGCCCGGCGGCGGCCTCGTGCTCGCCGCGACCGCGGACCCCGCGGGGCTGATCGCGCTCGCCGCCGGCCGCGGCGTGCCGGCGGCCGAGGTCGGCCGCGCCGGCGGCCGCGAGGTGCGCATCCGCGCGGGCGACGCGACGGCCGCGCTCGACCTGCAGGACGCGATCCAGGTCCACGGGCAGACCCTGCCGGAGATGCTCGGGTAGGCCTCTGATGTGCGGCGTCTTCGGCATCCACGCGCCCGGGCGCGACGTCGCCCGGCTCGCCTACTTCGCGCTCTACGCGCTGCAGCACCGCGGCCAGGAGAGCGCCGGCATCGCCGTCACCGACGGCGACCGCATCACCGCCGTGCGCGACCTCGGGCTCGTCAGCCAGGTCTTCGATGAGCCGACGCTCGAGACGCTGCGCGGCGACATGGCGATCGGCCACGCGCGCTACTCGACGACGGGATCGTCGCACTGGCAGAACGCGCAGCCCGTCGTCCGCCACCGCCCGGGCCGCACGCTCGCGCTCGGCCACAACGGCAACCTCACGAACACCACGGAGCTGCGCGAGGAGCTCGAGGCGAAGGGCATCCGCTTCGAGTCGACGTCGGACACCGAGGTGATCGCCGCGCTGATCTGCGAGCACCCCGGCAGCCTCGTGGAGGGCGTGCAGGAGGCGATCAGCCGCATCAGCGGTGCCTTCGCCGCCGTCGTCATGGACGAGCACCAGCTGATCGGCTTCCGCGACCCGGACGGCATCCGCCCGCTCGTCCTCGGCGACCTCGACGGGCACCCCGTGCTCGCGTCCGAGACCTGCGCCCTGGACCTCGTCGGCGCGCGCGTCGTGCGCGACGTCGAGCCCGGTGAGATCGTCGTGCTGCGGCCCGACGGCGTCGAGAGCATCCGCCCGGCCGACCCGCACCACCCGGCGCTGTGCGTGTTCGAGTTCATCTACTTCGCGCGGCCCGACTCGAAGATCGACGGCCAGCATCTGCACGGCGTCCGCGAGCGGATGGGGGAGCGGCTCGCCGAGGAGGCGCCGGCGGAGGCCGACATCGTGATCCCGGTGCCCGACTCCGGCGCTCCGGCCGCGCAGGGCTTCGCCCGCCGTAGCGGCATCCCGTACATGGATGGGCTGATCAAGAACCGCTACGTCGGGCGCACGTTCATCCAGCCCGACCAGGCGATGCGCGAGAGCGGCATCCGGCTCAAGTTCAACCCGATGCCGGACGTGCTCGCCGGCCGCCGAGTCGTCGTCGTCGACGACTCGATCGTCCGCGGCACCACGACGCGCAAGATCGTCGAGATGCTGCGGGGGGCGGGGGCCACCGAGGTGCACCTCAGGATCTCGTCGCCGCCGATCATCTCGCCCTGCTTCTACGGCATCGACATGGCCACGAAGGACGAGATGATCGCGGCCGCCAAGTCGCTCGAGGAGATCCGCGCGGATCTCGGCGCGGACTCGCTCGCGTACCTCTCGCTCGACGGCCTCGAGGCGGCGACGGGCCACGGCGACGACCGCTTCTGCCGCGCCTGCCTGACCGGCCGCTACCCGACCCGGGTGCCCGTGGCGGCCGACAAGGACCGCTTCGAGGCGACCCGCCTGCCGGTGGCGTGACGATGGCCGACGATCTCACCTACGCGGCCGCCGGCGTCTCGCTCGACGCCGCCGACGCGGTGGTCGAGCGGCTCAAGGGCGCGGTCCGCTCCACGGCACGCCCCGGCGTGATCGACGCGCACGGCGGCTTCGCCGGGCTGCTCGCCCTCGGCGGCCTCGGCTACCAGGACCCCGTGCTCGTGGCGGGCACCGACGGGGTCGGCACGAAGCTCGAGCTGCACCGCGAGGCCGGCAGCCTGCACGCGGCCGGCATCGACTGCGTCGCGATGTGCGTCAACGACATCCTCTGCGTCGGCGCCGACCCGGTGCTCTTCCTCGACTACGTCTCGGTCGGACAGCTCGACCCCGAGGTCGTGGCGACCCTCGTCGAGGGCATCGCCGACGGCTGCCGGCAGGCCGGGGCGGCGCTGCTCGGCGGCGAGACGGCGGAGCATCCCGGCGTGATGGACCCCGACAGCCTCGACGTCGCCGGCTTCGCGCTCGGCGTCTGCGAGCGCAGCCGGCTGATCGACGGCACGTCGGTGGAGGCCGGCGACCGCGTGATCGGCGTCGCCTCATCGGGCCTCCACTCGAACGGCTTCTCGCTCGTGCGCCGCGTCGTCGAGCGCGCGGGCGGCCTCGCCGCGGCGCCGCCGGACCTGCTCGCCCCGACCCGCATCTACGTCGACGACGTGCGCGCCCTGCGCGCCCGGGTCGAGGTCAAGGCGCTCGCGCACATCACGGGCGGCGGCATCGAGGGCAACGCGCCGCGCGTCCTGCCCGCGGGTTGCGGCATGGCCATCGACCCGGACGCCTGGCCGCGCCCCGCGGTCATCCAGTGGCTCGCCGATCAGGGCGTCGCCGAGGAGGAGCTGCGCCGCGTCTTCAACCTCGGGATCGGGATGATCGCCGTCGTCGCCCCGGGCGACGAGGCGGCGGCGCTCGCGGCGCTCGCCGAGCGCGGCGTCGGGGCGTGGGCGATCGGGTCGATCGAGGCGGGCGCCGGGGTCCGCTACGCCGGATGATCCGGGTCGCGACCGCCGCTGACCCCCTGCGTGTCGCCGTGCTCGCCTCGGGCCGCGGCTCGAACCTCGCCGCGCTGCTCGACCGGCTCGGTCCCGAGGCCGCGGTGGTCTGCGTCGCCTCCGACGTGCCCGACGCGGTCGCGCTCGAGCGCGCACGGGCGGCCGACATCGAGACGGCCGTCTTCCCGCTCGGCGAGGACGGACGTGAGGCGCGCGACGCCCGCCTCGCCGACTGGCTCGTCGAGCGCCAGGTGGAGCTCGTCGTCCTCGCCGGCTACATGCGCATCCTGACCGCGGCGGTCGTCGAGCGGCTGCCCGTGATCAACGTGCACCCGTCGCTTCTGCCCGACTTCCCGGGACTGCGCGCCTGGGAGCAGGCGCTCGCCGCCGGTGCGGTCGAGACGGGGGCCACCGTCCACTTCGTCGACCTCGGCCTCGACACCGGCCCTGTGATCGCCCAGGAGCCGGTGCCCGTCCGCGACGGCGACACGCCGGAGGCGCTGCACGAGCGAATCCAGGCCGTCGAGCACCGGCTCCTGCCCGACGTCGTGATGCGGCTCGCGCGCGACGAGGTGCCCGCGCCCGAGGGGGCGGTGGCGTGAGCCGGATCCGCCGGGCGCTCGTCTCCGTCTCCGACGCCACCGGCCTCGACGAGCTGGTGCGCGCCCTGCACGGCCACGGCATCGAGATCGTTGCCTCGTCGGGCACGGGCGCCCGGATCGAGGCCGCGGGCGTGCCCTGGCTCCCGCTCGAGCAGGTGACGGGCGCGCCCGAGATGCTGGGCGGCCGCGTCAAGACGCTGCACCCCGCGATCCACGGCGGCATCCTCGCCCGCCGCGACGAGCCCGACGACCTCGAACGGCTGGCCGAGCTCGGGATCGCCGAGATCGGCCTCGTCGTCGTCAATCTGTACCCCTTCCGGGAGACGATCGCGCAGCCGGGCGTCACCGACGCGGAGGCGATCGAGAAGATCGACGTCGGCGGGCCCGCGATGATCCGCGCCGCCGCCAAGAACCACCGCGCGGTCACGGTGGTGACCGACCCGAGCCGCTACCCGGAGGTGATCGCCGAGCTCGCCGAGACGGGCGGCTCCGTGTCCGAGGCGACGCGCCGGCGGCTCGCCGCCGAGGCCTTCGCCCTGACTGCGGGCTATGACGCCGCAATCGCGGCGTGGTTCGCGGGGCAGGTCGCGCTGCCCGACGGGATCGTCATCGACCTCGCCAAGGAGCGCGACCTGCCCTACGGCGAGAACCCCCATCAGGCCGCCGCCTACTACGTCGACCGCACGCAGCCGCGGCACCTCCTGACCGGGGTCGTTCAGCACGGCGGCAAGGACCTCTCGTACAACAACCTCGCCGACCTCGCCGCCGCGCACGCGATCGCCGGCGAGTTCGAGCGGCCGGCGTGCGCGATCGTCAAGCACCAGAACCCGTGCGGGGCGGCGATCGGCCGCGACATCGCCGAGGCCTACGCGCGCGCCCTGGCCGGCGACCCCGTCAGCGCCTTCGGGGGCGTGGTCGCCCTCAACCGGCTCGTCACGGCCGAGCTCGCCGCGGAGCTCGCCGAGCAGTTCCTCGAGGTGCTGATCGCGCCCGGCTTCGAGCCCGGCGCCCTCGAGGCCCTGTCGGTGCGCGCCTCGACGCGCCTCCTCGAGGACACCGATCCGGCGCGGCGCGGGCCCGTCCGCCACCTCCGGCCCGTGCCCGGCGGCATGCTCGTGCAGGAGCCCGATCGCGCCGACGAGCCGCAGGAGGCGATGCAGGTGGTGACGGCGACGCAGCCCGACGCGCGCGAGTGGGAGGACCTCCTGTTCGCGTGGCGCGTCTGCCGGCACGTCTCCTCGAACGCGATCGTGATCGCGCGCGACGGCGCCACGCTCGGGATCGGGGCGGGGCAGATGAGCCGCGTCGACGCCGTGCGGATCGCCGTCGAGAAGACCCCGGACGACAAGCGGCCCGGCGCCGTCCTCGCCTCCGACGCCTTCTTCCCGTTCCCGGATGGCCCCGAGCTCGCCCTCGAGGCCGGGATCACGGCGCTGATCCAGCCGGGCGGCGCCAAGCGCGACGACGAGGTCACCACCGCGGTCGACGCCGCGGGCCGCGCGATGGTGCACGTCGGTCGCCGGCACTTCCGGCACTGAGGTGGAGGCGCTCGCCCCGGCCGAGGCGCGCGGGCTGATCGTCGCGCGCCAGGGCTTCGCCACCCGCCGCCGCGTCGCCTCGGCGGCCGACGTCGAGGAGGCGATCCGGCGGCTCGGCTGCGTCCAGATCGACTCCGTCACGGCGGTCGCCCGCGCGCACCGGCTGACCCTCGCGGCCCGCGTCGGCCGGATCCCCGCCGGCACGCTCAACGGCCTGCGCCGGTCGGGCCGGATCGCCGAGGTGTGGGCGCACGAGGCGAGCCTGATCCACGCCGACGACCTGCCGTGGTTCCGGGCGGCGATGCTGGGCGAGACGGGGCACCGCTGGTACGGCGACGTCCTGCGCCGCCAGCGCCGGCTTGCCCGCGACGTGATGCGCCGCGTCGAGGCGGACGGCCCGATCAGCGCCGCCGACGTCGGCGGCGCCGGCCGGCCGGGCTGGTGGGAGTGGTCGGAGGCCAAGCAGGTGCTCGAGGCGCTGTTCTCGAGCGGGCGCCTGGCGGTGCGCGAGCGGCGCGGCTTCACGCGCGTCTACGACCTCCCCGAGCGGCTCCACACCCCCGCCCAGCTGGCGCCCGTGACGGACCCCGACGCGGTCCTGCGCTGGCGGGTCGAGCGCGCCGTCCTCGCCCGCGGGGTGGCCACGGAGGCGCGCATCCACGACTACTTCCGGGTGGCGGGCGGATCGCGTGCGGTGCGCGCCGCCGCGGCCGACCTCGTCGACGCTGGCCGGCTCGCCCGCGTCCGGGCGGGCGACTGTGCCTGCCTGGCCGATCCCGTCGCGCTGACGGGGCCCGCGCCGCGGTCGACGGCGGCCGTGCTCCTCTGTCCCTTCGACAACCTGATCTGGGATCGCACCGAGACGGAGCGGCTGTTCGGGTTCCGGCACGCGCTCGAGATCTACACCCCCAAGCCCAAGCGGCGCTGGGGCTACTACGTACTGCCGCTGCTCGTCGGTGATCGACTGGTGGGTCGAGTCGACCTTGCGGCGGACCGCCGAGCAGGGGAGCTGCGCGTCCTCGCCGCACACTGGGAGGGCCGGCCTGCGCCGGCCGCGCTCGAGCGGGCGCGGCTGCGGCTCGCATGGTCTCTCGGGCTGTCCGCGGCCGCCTAGAGTTCCGTCATGCTCGGCCGCGTCTCGCTGACCCTTCCCGCCTCGGACTTCACGGGTTCGCTTGCAGAGGCGGTCGCCGTGAGCTTCGCTGCCGAAGCCGGAGTGGGGGGCGATGGCGTCGAGCGGC
>JAURLF010000156.1 GCA_030831375.1 Gaiellales bacterium
GGCATCCCCAGTGTGGCGCTCCACGGCGATACGCCAAACGACGAGCGAGCAGCGGCGATCCGCCAGCTCCAGTCCGGTGACCTGGCCTGCCTCTTCTCCGTCGACATCTTCAACGAGGGCATCGACATCCCGCCGGTCGACACGATCCTAATGCTGCGCCCGACCGAGTCGGCCACTGTATTCATCCAGCAGCTCGGACGCGGGCTGCGCCGCGCCGAGGGCAAGAGCGTGTGTACGGTGCTCGATTTCATCGGCAACCAGCGCAAGGAGTTCCGCTTCGCACCGCGCTACGCGAACATGCTTGGCCTGAGCCGTAAGCAGCTCGTGGACGGCATCGAGCATGGGTTTCCGTCTCTGCCGGCAGGCATCCACTTCAGCCTCGACCGCGTGGCGCGCGAGAGCGTGCTCGACAACCTCAAGCAGGGCATCGGCACGAGAGTGAACGACATGGCGGCTGACCTGCGAGCGCTTGGTCCGGAGGCATCGCTCGAGCGGTACCTCGATGAGACCGGGCGCGAGATCTCCGACGTGTTCCGAGCAAACCGGCCTGGCTGGACCGCGCTCCGGCGACTCGTCGGGTTCGACGACTCGGCCACCACGGACGACGACGAGCGACTCCAGAAGTCCGTCGGGCGCCTGCTCCACATCGACGATGCGGAACGGGTCGACTTCTACCTGAACCTCCTCGCACGAGACCGCCCACCCGACGCGAGCGCGATGGCGCCACGCGAGCGGCGCATGCTGGCGATGCTCCACCTCGGGCTGTGGGGCGACGACAGCCAGCGCACGGTCGACCCGATCGACGGCCTCGCGCGGCTCTGGCGGTCGGAGGCAACCCGAGCGGACCTCACCGCGATCTTGCGGTATCACGCCAGCGTGAGCGACCGAGCGACGAGCCCAACCAGCGAGCTGCAGCCGGAGATTCCGCTGAACGTGTACGGCGTGTACAGCCGGAGCGAGGTGCTCGCTGCGATCGGCCGGAGCACGCCGGAGCATCCATACCGGTTCCGCGAGGGTCCGCTCTACATGGAGAACCTGAAGGCCGACTTCTTCTTCATCACCCTCAACAAGTCGGAGGCGCGATTCTCGCCATCAACGCGCTACCGCGACTACGCCATCTCGCGCGACCTCTTCCACTGGGAGACGCAGAGCATGCAGTCGCCGGGCACGCCGACGGTGCAGCGTTACATCAACCATGCGGCGCAGGGGAGTGAGGTCTACCTGCTCGTACGTGACCAGCCAATGACCGAGAGCGGCGGGACGACGCCGTTCACGTTTCTCGGGGCGGTTGACTACGTCGCGCATGACGGAGCCCGGCCGGTGGGGATCACGTGGAAGCTGCGGACACCGATGCCTGAATGCGTCGTACGACAATCTGCTGCAGCAGTGGGGTGAAGCCCGCATGCGGAGGCCCTGTCCGCCAAACCGGGGCAATTCCATAGACCGTGCTTACGCGGTGGGGTGGATCAGCGCCCGAGCGCCATCGCGACCCAGGCGGCGTTGACCGTTACTGGTGGCGGGTCCGGCGGGTCGAGCCCGATCTGCCCGAGCTCGAACGTCCACTTGCCGAAGTTGCAGGCCCAGCAGGCGGTGACGAGGTTGCCCATGTCGGTGCGGCCGCCGAGCTTGTGCGGATGAACGTGGTCGATCGTCGCGCAGTAGACGAGGTACGCGCCGGGGCGGGTGGCGTTCGTCCGGCCGATCCGGAACCCCTCGGTCGCGGCGTCACGCTCGATGCCCTTGAAGAAGGCGCGGGGCGCGACCCTCGACCCGCAGTAGCGGCAGTGGCACCTGTCTCGCTCGAGGATCGCCTTCGCGAGGTCGGCGAATCCGCGCTTCGGGTCGAGCGGCAGACGCGGTGCCGAGGCGGACGGCGCGCCGAGCGCCCGGTGCCGGTTGATGCCCGCCATCTGCGCGTGCTCGACGTACCACTCGCGCAGCGGCGCATCGTCGAGCTCGGCGAGCGCGCTGCGGGCACCTGCGGGGTCGCCCGCATCGAGGCTGGTGCGGGCGCGCACGAGGCGGTCGAGGTCGCGCTCGAACCCCTTCGGCTTCGGCAGCGGCGTGTGGCGGTCCCACGAGCTGGCGTCGGATCCCAGCAGGGTGCACGCCTCACCTGGCCCGAGGCCGCGGCACATCAGACGCCCGTGGCGGCGGTCAGGCTCCCGCCCACCGCGAACCCCCGCCACCCGTCCCGCACGACCTCGTCGCAGGTCTGGATGTAGGTGCCGACCCCGCCGATGTAGGGCAGGAAGACGCGCGGCTTGCCGGGGATGTTGGCGCCCATGTACCAGGAGGCGGCCTGGGGGTAGAGGGTGGCGTAGGCGGCGCGCTGGACCTCCTCGTCCCAGGCGGCCTGGGCCTCGGCGGTCGGCTCGAGCGTGGCGGCCCCGAGGTCGGTGCAGTGCCCGATCGCCTGGTCGCAGAGCTCGGCGTGGTGCTCGATGGTGGTCATCATGTTGGCGAGGACCGACGGGCTGCCCGGCCCCGTCAGGGTGAAGAGGTTCGGGTAGCCGTGCACCATGAAGCCGAGGTAGGAGTGGGGGCCCTCCGCCCACTCGTCGCGCAGCCGCCGGCCGTCTCGGCCCTCGATGTCGACGGCGGCGAGCGCCCCGGTCATGCCGTCGAAGCCGGTCGCGAAGACGATCACGTCGAACGCCCACGCGCGGCCCTTGGCGATCAGCCCGTCCTCGGTGATGCGCTCGATCGGATCGTCCTTGATGTCGACGAGCTCGACGTTCGGGCGGTTGAAGGTCTCGTAGTAGCCGTGGTCGACGCAGAGCCGCTTCGTGCCGAGCGGGTGGTCCTTCGGGCAGAGCAGCTCGGCCGTCTCGGGGTCCTCGACGATCGCCTTGATCTTGCGGTGCACGAAGTCGACGGCGATCGCGTTGGCCTCCGGGTCCGAGGTCATGTCGGAGAAGGCGCTCAGGAACGAGAAGGAGCCCTCGTGCCAGCGCCGCTCGAGCTCGGCCTCGCGCTCCTCGGGGGTGAGGTCCATGGCCCGGCCGGGGGCGAGCGGCCAGATGTCGCCCGTCGCCCCGGTGCGGGCGAGCGCACGGGTCTCGGGGTAGCGGGCCTTGCGGTCGGCCTCCTGCTCGGGGCTGACCGGCGCGTTCCAGGCGGGGATCGAGAAGTTCGCGGTGCGCTGGAAGACCGTCAGCTGCGCGGCCTGTCCGGCGATCTCGGGGATCGCCCCGATCGCCGAGGAGCCCGTGCCGATCACGGCCACCCGCTTGCCCGTCAGGTCGACGCCCTGCTCGGGCCAGAAGGCCGTGTGGTGCCAGTCGCCACGGAAGTCGTCGAGGCCCTCGAAGGCGACCACGTTCGGCACGGACAGACAGCCCGTGGCCATCACGAGGAAGCGCGCCCGGACCGGGCCGCCCGAGGTCTCCACGTGCCAGGCCTCCGCGTCGGCGTCCCAGGCGGCGCGCGTCACCTCGGTCTCGAGGGTGATGTCGCGCATGAGGTCGTGGCGCTCGGCGACGTGGCGGATGTAGCGCAGGATCTCGGCCTGGGTGGAGTAGCGATCGGGCCACGACCACTCCTGCTCGAGCTCGGCGTCCCACGAGTACGAGAAGGTCATGCTCTCGACGTCGCAGCGCAGGCCCGGGTAGCGGTTCCACCACCAGGTGCCGCCGATCGACGGCGCCTTGTCGACGACCTCGACGTCGAGCCCCCGCCGGCGCAGCATCCAGAGCAGGTACAGCCCCGAGAAGCCGGCGCCCACGACGAGGACGTCGCGGGTGCGCTCCGCGGCCGCGGCCACCGTCACGCCTCCCGCGCGAGCAGCTCGCGCAGGTTGGCCTCGACCTGGGGCAGGTAGCCCGGGTCGGTGGCGATCAGGCCCATGTGGCCGTCGAGCGAGTCGATCACGCGCAGCTCGCCGTTGGGCACGAGCGCGACCTCGGCCTCCACGTCGCGCGGCGGGAAGAACATGTCCTCCGAGATCGGCATCGCGTAGACGATCGCCTCGATCCGGCCGAGGGCGGCGGCGAGGTCGCCGCCCGTGTTCAGGGCCACGTCGGCGCGCTGCCACTTCCAGCCCATGGTCAACAGCGAGTTGGGGTCGAGCACCTCGTGGTAGCCGTGCGTGAAGTCGCGCGTGAAGTCCTCGAACGTCTCGAACTCGCCCGTGCGCCGCCACAGCTCCTGCTTGTACCACTCGGTCGACCAGCCCATCACCGCGGCGATGCGGCCGTGCATGCGCAGGCCCTCGGCCACGTCGAGGTGCGAGGCGTAGGCGCCGCCCTGCCAGCCCGGGTCCGCCATCAGGGCGTCCATCAGGGTCTGCGTGTAGAGGAAGTCGTGCTGCGTGTTCTGCGCCGTGCCGGCGATCGGGGCGGCGCGCCGGACGCGGTCGGGGTAGCGGACCGCCCACTCCCACGTCTGCTGCGCGCCCATCGAGCCGCCGATGACGAGTGCGAGCTCCTCGACGCCGAAGCGCTCGCGCAGCAGCCGCTCCTGGGCGCGCACGTCGTCGGCGATCCGCACCTTCGGGAACGCGGGCCCCGCGTGCGGGCCGGTGACGTTGTGCGGGGAGGAGGAGAGGCCGTTGCCGATCTGGTTCGCGACCACGATGAACCAGTCGGCCGGGTCGAGCGCGCGGCCCGGGCCGATGTAGACCTGCTCCATGATCTGGTGCGTGCCCGAGTACCAGGTGGGCACGAGGATGCAGTTGTCCCTGGCGGCGTTGAGCTCGCCGTGCGTCGAGACCGCGATCTCGAGCCCCGGGATCACGCCGCCCTCCTCGAGCTCGAAGTCGCCCAGCCCGACGAGCTCGTACGGCCCGTGGAGCTCCTCGGTGTAGAACGGGTTCTCGATCGCCATCGCCCGAAACCTCCTCTCGTCAGGTGATTCTAGGCGCGTCGCGCGTGCGCGCAAGGACGCGGGCCGTGCGGGGGCGCGCGCACCGCGCGCGCGTCCGTGTCATTCCGCAAGCAGCGCCTGACCCGCGGCGGTGCCAGGATCGGTGCATGTCCGAGACCCCGCTGCCCTCGCCGATGCCGTGCCCGCGGACCGGCTCGCCGCCGTCCCCGCTCCCGGTGCACCGATTTATGCACCGATATACGGTGCATGCTACGGTGCGTGCATGCGCCGGGCCTACGCCAACCGCACCGACCTCGTGGACGAGATGCTCGAGCTCGCGCCCGCGGCGCTCGGCCTCGACGCGGACGCCTCGACGCCCGCGCGGATCGAGGCCTGGCTCGCGTACGCCCGCGCCGCGTTCGAGGAGGAGCGCCGTGTCCGCGCCTACGCCGAGCTCGCCGACCTCGAGGCGGAGCGGGTGGCGGCCGTGCGCGCCGCGGCGGTGAGCGCGGCCGAAGACGGGATCCTGTGATGCCGCGCCGCGGGGGCCTGCACCCGCTCGCGCTGCGCCGGGGCGATGGCACGCGCGTGCGCACCGGGGCGACCCACGTCGTCGTGGTGAGCGAGGACGCCTGGAACCGGGCGATGAGCACGGCGATCTGCGTGCCCGTCTACCCGGGACCGCCGGCCGTCGCCCTCTTCCACGTCGGGCTCGGCGACCTCGGGCACGCCGACGTCTCGCGGGCCCTCTCCCTCCCGCGCGACGCGCTCGGCGACGAGCTCGACGAGCTGGGGCGCGGGTCCCTCGACGACGTCGCCCGGGCCGTCGCCGCGTACCTCGACCTCGACGCCCTCGCGCAGCGCCGGACGCGCCGACCGGTGCCGACGCCGTCGGTCCAGCCGACCGCCCGCCAGAAGTCGATCCACTGGGCCGACCTCGGCCTCGAGGAGCGAAAGCGCGCGCTCGTGCTGAGCCCCGACGAGCGCAACGCCGTCGCGCCGTACGTCTCGGCGCTCTACGTCACGTCCCGCGACAAGCGCAACCGGCGCGCCTGGCAGGTCCCGGCGGCGGGCGGCTGGGTCATCACGGGCGACCTCCTCCTGCAGCCGCAGCGCGCGCTCGAGCATCGGCGGCGGCCGACGCCGGCCCGGGCCACGGCCGACGAGATGGCCGAGGTCGCGGTGGGCGTGCGCGGCGTCCTGCGCGCGTAGCGGCCGGTGCGCCCGGTCCGGCGGCGCGCACGCGCGGACGCCTACGCGTGCGGCGTGCGGGCGGGCAGGTCGCGGGTGCAGCGGATGTCGTCGCGATAGCCCGGGTCAGGCGGGTGGTCGCGGAGACACGCGTCCGTGCCCCCTAGTCCCCGTGCACCAGCGCGGCCTCCTCGCGCTCGAGCTCGCCCTCGTAGATGTAGCGCTCGCGCGGGTCGAACAGCTCGCGGCCGGCGAGGTAGCCCTCGTAGATCGCGTGGTCGAGCTTGCGCACGGCGACGCAGTCGCCGACGCGGTGCACGACGGGGTGGCGGTCGACGAGCTCGAGGTAGAGGTCGTCGGCGGGCTTCGCGCCCGTCACGACGACGGTGTCGGCGTGGAGGGGCTCCTCCGGCTCGCCCGTGTACAGGTTGACCATCTCCACGCGGGTGCCGTCGACGCCGGCCGCCCAGTGGTTGATCGAGTACGTCAGGCCCTTGCGGAACAGGCGCTCGTAGAGGGTGGCCATGTCGAGGCCGCCGAGCGTGAACGGGAAGAGCTGGTTCCAGCGCGTCGCGACGTGCACCGCGAGGCCACGGTCGAGCAGCATCTCGGCGGCGCCCGCGGCGGCGCGCGAGCCGTCGTCGTCGAGCAGGACGACGCGGCCCGTGGCCGGCCTCGAGCCGTCGATCGCCTCCCACAGGGTGAGGGTGTTCGCGGTCGCGATCCCCGGGATCTCGTCGACCATCGGGAACACGCTCGAGAAGCCCGTGCGGGTCGGCAGGGCGCCGGTGGCCACGATGATGCCGTCCGGGTCGAGGTCGAGCACCGCGTCGGCCGTCGCGTCGACGCCGAGGCGGACGTCGACGCCGCCCTTCGCCATCTGCACCTCGAGGTCGCGGGTGACGACCTTCCACATGTGCCGGCCCGGGGTCTCGGTGACGAGGTTGAGCTGGCCGCCGAGGACGCCGTCGCGCTCCAGCAGGATCGCCTCGTGGCCGCGCTTGGCGAGCGTGTCGGCGGCCTTCATGCCGGCGGCGCCGCCGCCGACCACGACCCAGCGGCCCGGGCTCTCCGCGGGCGGCAGGTCGCCGAAGCGGCCCTCGCGGCCCGTCGCCGGGTTGACGGTGCAGGAGACGGGGAAGCCCTTGTAGATGCGGCCGATGCAGCCCTGGTTGCCGCGGATGCAGTGGATGATCTCGTCGGCGCGGCCGTCGGCGGCCTTGTTGGCGAAGTCGGGGTCGGCGATCAGGGCGCGCGTCATCGCGACCATGTCGGCCTTGCCGGAGGCGACGATCTCGTCGGCGAGCGCCGGGTCCTTGATGCCGCCGACCGTGAAGACGGGGATCGAGGCGACGGCCTTGACCTTGGCCGTCATCTCGACGAGGTAGCCGTCGGGCTCGTCCGAGGGCTGCATCGCCATGTGGATGTTGTGGTACCCGGCGGCCGACACGTTGATGTAGTCGATTCGGCACCGCTCCTGCAGGTGCAGGGCCGCCTCGACGGCGTCCTGGTCGGTCAGCCCGCCCGGCATGAAGTCGTGCAGGCTGAGCCGGATCCCGACCGTCCAGTCGTCGCCGACCTTGGCGCGGATCGCGTCGATCACCTCGCGCGTCAGGCGCAGGCGGTTCTCCATCGAGCCGCCGTAGCCGTCCTCGCGCTTGTTGTAGAGCGGCGACCAGAACTGGTGCAGCAGGTACGAGTGGGAGAGGTGCACCTCGGTGCCGTCGAAGCCGCCCTCGCGGCTGAGCTCGGCGCACAGGGCCCACCACTCGACGAGCTCGTCGATGTCGGTCTGCTCCATCGCCTTCGGCATCTCGCCGTAGGAGGGGCTCTTCACGTTCGAGGGGCCCCAGAGGACGCGGATGTCGTCGGCCGAGTCGGAGGTGGCGTTGCCGCCGAAGTGGTTGAGCTGCTCGAAGATCCTCGCGCCGTGCTCGTGCACGGCGCCCGTCAGGCGCCGGTTCGTCTTGACGGCGTCCTTCAGGTAGGCCCACATGAAGCGCTGGTTGCCCGTCGTCGACGTCGGGTGCACGAGCCGGTTGCCGGTGATCAACAGGCCCGCGCCGCCCTTGGCGCGCGCCACCTGGTAGTCGACGTCGCGCTGCGTGTCGTGCCCGTTCTGCGAGTACATCTTCGCGTGCGCCGTCTGCATCACGCGGTTGCGCACCTCGGTGGCGCCGATCTTCAGCGGGCTGAGCAGGTGCGGGTAGGCGGCGTCGGCGCTCATCGCGGAATCCTCTCCTCCAGGGACGATTGGGGGGATCGTAGGCGAGGGCGGGGGCGCGCGGAAGGGCGGGATTCAGGCGGGGCGGCGCGCGACGAGGTCGACGAGCGCCGACATGCCCTGGTGGCGCGGGCCCTCGTCGAGGACGGCGTCGTACTCCTCGAGGAGCAGGTCCTGGTCGGTGGTGATATTGAGGTCCTTCAGGCACCGCGCGGCGTCGTCAAAGAGCGCGTAACTGCCGGCGCGCACCCCGATGGCAGGGATAGCGGCGCACAGGCGGAAACGTCCAGGTGGATGAGACGCACATGGATGGATGGATGGATGGATGGAAAGATGGATGAATGGATAGATGGATAGATAAATAGATAGATAGATAGAGCAGATAGATAGATAGATAGA
>JAURLF010000157.1 GCA_030831375.1 Gaiellales bacterium
CGGACGGACCGGACAGGACGCCGTAGATCGGGTTACGACCCGCCTCGCGCGTCGTCATCAGGCCGGCGTCCGAGCGAAGGATGTTGACGTCGCAGGTCGCGCCGCCCTTCTTCAGCTCCTGGTCGAGGTTGTTGACGTAGGCCTGCACCTTCGGGCGCACGAACGAGTTCATGCACGCGGTCAGGGTGCGCTCGTACTCGCGGAACTCCGGCACCACGTCCGAGGACAGGGTGACGGGGAAGCCCGGGTAGAGCCGCTCGACGATCTCGCCGATCTGCTTCTCGTGCTTGTTCGAGATGTACGAGTTGATCAGGCCGATGGTGAGCGACTCGACGCCGCTCTCCACGAGCTCCCTGATGATCCCCTCGACCTGCTTCTCGTCGACGGGCACCACGGTCTCGCCGCGCGGGCCCATGCGCTCGACGGCCTCGACGGTGTCGGATAGGAGCGCGGGCGGGTCGGGCTTGATCATGATGATCCAGCCGGCCAGGGGGCCCGGCGTCTGCGAGCGGGCCAGGTGCAGGATCTGCTTGAAGCCCTGCGTGGTGATCAGGCCGACGCGGGCGCCCTTGCCCTCGAGGACCGCGTTCGTGGCCACGGTCGTGCCGTGCATGATGTTGCCGAGCTCGGCCGGACTGATGCCCGCCGTCTCGCAGATCTTCGTCACGCCGACGAGCACGCCCTGGGAGGGGTCGGCCGGCGTCGACGGGGTCTTGACTCGGTGCTGGGTCCCGTCCTCGTCGTTGACGAGGAAGAGGTCGGTGAAGGTGCCACCGACGTCCACTCCTAGGCGGTACGCCACAGGTCCGTCCTTTCTCTCCTGGTGCAGGTCACTACGCTAGACGATCCCGGACTGCTGCAGCTCCCCGAGCTCGCCCTGCGAGAGCCCGACGAGGCCGCACCAGACCTCCTCGTTGTCCGCCCCGACGTCCCACTTGCCGCCCCAGCGGATCGAGCCGGGGGTCTCGGAGAGCTTCGGGGTGATGCCCGGGACCGGCATGGTGCCGATCTCGGGGTCCTCCAGATCCACGATCAGGCCGCGCTCGCGGAAGTGCGGATCGTCGTACATGTCGGCCGCCGAGTAGACCCCGGCGGAGACCACGTTCGCCTCGGCGAGCATCTCGTCGAGCTCGGCCGCCGTGAACTGGGCGGCCCACTCGTCGATCATCGCGTACAGCTCGTGCTCGTGGTCGCCGCGCGCGCGATGCGTCGCGTAGCGCTCGTCCTCGGCCAGCTCGGGCCGGCCCATCAGCGCCGCGAGGCGCTTCCAGAGCGAGTCGTGGTTGGCGGCGATGACGACCCACTTGCCGTCCTTCGACCGGTGCACGTTCGACGGCGCGATCTTCGCCAGGTAGGAGCCGGACGGCTCGCGGATCACGCCGGTCAGGCCGTACTCGGTGATCGTCGACTCGGTCATCGCGAAGCAGGCGTCGACGATCGCGGCGTCGATCACCTGGCCCTTGCCGGAGCCGCGCGCGTCGCGCCAGTAGAGCGCCATCAGGATGCCCTCGAACGCCTGCTTGGCGGCAAGCGTGTCGCCAAGCGAGATGCCCGAGCGCGGCGGCGCCTGGTCGGGATAGCCGTTGAAGTAGCGCAGGCCGCCCATCGCCTCACCGGCGGCCGCGAAGCCGACGCGGTCCTTGTAGCGGCCCGTCTGCCCGTAGCCGGACACGCGCGCGTAGATCAGGCGCGGGTTGCGGGCCAGGGCCTGGTCGGGGCCGATGTTCCACTTCTCCATCGTCCCGGGGCTGAAGTTCTCGAGCGCGACGTCGCCCTTGGCCATCAGCTCGAGCGCCAGCTCCTGGCCGCGCGGCTCGCGCAGGTTCAGCGTCACGACCTTCTTCGAGCGCGCCAGGGTCGGCCACCAGAGCGTGTGGTCGTTGACCTTCTCGCGGCCCCAGACGCGCATCGGGTCGCCGGCGGGCGGCGCCTCGACCTTGATCACCTCGGCGCCGAAGTCGGCCATCAGGGACGCGCAGTACGGCCCGGCCAGGAGCTGGCCGAACTCGATCATGCGGACGCCCTCCAGCGGGCCCTGGGTCGTCTCCTCGCTCTGCGTCACTCGCCTCTCCGTTCGGGGGAACCGCGTCTCTCTGATGACCCCATCGCCAGCCGCGCGGATTCGGCCGATCGGGGAGCGTACTCGCTACGCCAGCGCGTGCCGCTTGAGCAGGCCCTTGGCGATGATCGTCTCCTGGATCTCGTTCGAGCCCTCGCCGATCATCATCAGCGGGGCGTCGCGGTAGAGCCGCTCGACCTCGTACTCCGTCGAGTAGCCGTAGCCGCCGAAGATGCGCATCGCCTCCTCGGCGCAGCGCTGGCAGGTCTCGGTCGCGTAGAGCTTGGCCATGCCGGCCTCGACGTCGGCGCGCTGGCCCGAGTCCTTCTTGCGGGCGGCGGCGAGGATCAGGTGCTTCGAGGCCTCGATGCGGGTCGCCATGTCGGCGATCTTCTTCTGGATCAGCTGGTGGTAGCCGATCGGCTTGCCGAACGCCTCGCGCTGCTGGGCGTACTCGAGCGACAGCTCGAGGGCGCGCAGCGAGATGCCGAGGCCGCGGCTGGCGACGTTGATGCGGCCCGTCTCGATGCCGCTCATCATCTGGTAGAAGCCCTGCCCCTCCTTGTCGGGGCCGCCGAGGACCGCGGACACGGGGACGCGGTGGTCCTCGAAGGTCAGCTCGACCGACTCGACGCCGTGGTAGCCGAGCTTGCCGAGCGGCGGCGACACCTTGAGGGTGCCCTGGTCGGCCACGAGGGGCTCCTTGTCGACGAGCAGCGCGGTCATGCCCGCGTGGCGCGGCTCGGCGTCGGGGTCGGTCTTCACGAGCAGGGCGATCACGGACGCGCGGTCGCCGTTGGTGACCCACATCTTCGAGCCGTTGATGACGTAGTCGTCGCCGTCGCGGCGCGCGGTGGTGATGATCGACTGCACGTCGGAGCCCGCGCCGGGCTCGGTCATCGAGAAGCAGGAGCGGATCTCGCCGGCGGCGAGCCGCGGCAGGTAGGCGTCCTTCTGGGCGTCCGAGCCGTGCGCGCCGATCATGCCGCCGACGATGTACTGGCCGTTGACGATGCCCG
>JAURLF010000158.1 GCA_030831375.1 Gaiellales bacterium
CAGGAGCGCGCCGGCGCGCACGCCCGGCGCGACCGTCTTCGTGAACGACGTCGAGTAGATCACGCGGCCGGCCGTGTCGAGGTCGTACATGCGCGGCACGTCCTCGCCGGAGAAGCGCAGGTCGCCGTACGGGTCGTCCTCGAACAGCCAGAAGCCGTGCTCGGCGGCGAGATCGACGAGGCGCTGGCGCACGGCCAGGCTGGTGACGTTGCCGGCCGGGTTCTGGAAGTTCGGGATGATGTAGACGAGGCCCGGCGCGCGGCCCTCGGCGATCGCCGCCTCGAGCCGATCGACGTCGATGCCGTCCTCCGTCAGGGGATACGCGTCGACGGCGGCGCCGAAGCGCTTCAGGGTCAGGATCGTGCGGTCGTAGGTGGGGGCCTCGACGGCGGCGCGGCCGCCCGAGCCGGCGAAGAGCATCTCCGCGAGCAGCGCGAAGGCCTGCAGGGAGCCGTTCGTGACGAACACGCCGGCGGGGTCGTGTCCCCAGCGCTGGCCGACCCACTCGCGCAGCGGCGGGTAGCCCATCGGGTCGCCGTACAGGAGCAGGCCGGTCGCGTCCTGCTCCATCGCCCGGTTGATCGCGGCCTGGAGCTCGGCGACGGGCAGGAGGTCGGCGGACGGGACGCCGCGGGCGAAGGAGATGGTGGCCATGGCGCGCAGTCTACGAAGGCTTCGCGCGCCGCGCGGCGCCGGCCGAGGTCAGCGGCCGAGGCGCTCGACGACGAGGCGCGCGGCCTCCGTCGGGTTCGTGCCGACGGGCACGCCCTTCGCCTCCAGCGCGGCCTTCTTCGCGGCCGCGGTGCCGGACGAGCCGGAGATGATCGCGCCCGCGTGGCCCATGGTCTTGCCCGGCGGCGCCTCGAAGCCCGCGATGTACGCGACGACGGGCTTCGTGATGCGCTCCGCGATCACGTCGGCGGCCTTCTCCTCGTCGGTGCCGCCGATCTCGCCCACCATCACGATGAACTCCGTCTCGGGATCGGCCTGGAAGAGGTCGAGGGCGTCGATGAACGAGGTGCCGATCACGGGATCGCCGCCGATGCCGATGATGGTCGAGTTGCCGAGGCCCGCGGCGGCGAGCTCGCCGCCGATCTGGTACGTGAGGGTGCCGGAGCGCGAGACGAGCCCGATCGGGCCGGGCGAGAAGACCTCGGCCGGGATGATGCCGACGTTCGCGATTCCGGGCGAGAGCGCGCCCGGGCAGTTCGGGCCGAGCAGGCGGATGCCGCGCGGGCGCAGGTAGTGGTAGACCTCGAGCATGTCGTGGGCGGGGACGCCCTCGGTGATGCAGACGATCTGCCCGACGCCGGCGTCGGCGGCCTCGAGGATCGCGTCCGCGGCGAAGCGCGGGGGCACGACGACGAGCGACGTGTTGGCGCCCGTCCGGTCGACGGCGTCCGCGACGGAGTCGAAGACGGGGATCCCCTCGACGTCCTCCCCGGCCTTGCCGGGCGTGACGCCGGCGACGACCTGCGTGCCGTAGGCACGGTTGCGCAGCGCGTGGAACGCGCCCTCGCGGCCCGTGATGCCCTGCACCACGAGGCGCGTGTCGGCAGTGGCGAT
Source organism: Gaiellales bacterium (assembly GCA_030831375.1). Classification (GTDB taxonomy): domain Bacteria; phylum Actinomycetota; class Thermoleophilia; order Gaiellales; family F1-60-MAGs149; genus F1-60-MAGs149. The sequence continues at coordinate 1,567 of JAURLF010000158.1, forward strand.
GACGGCCATCAGCGAGCCTCCCCGGCCAGGCGCACTGCCGTCTCGGCGGCGCCCAGCATCGTCTCCTCGACGGTGATCTCCGGCCGCGCGGCCTCCGCCAGGAGCGCGCGGCCCTCGGCGGCGTTCGTGCCGTCGAGGCGGACCACGATCGGCGCGCGCACGTCGCTCTGCTCGAGCGCGCCGAGCAGGCCCCTGGCGACCTCGTCGCCGCGGGTGATGCCGCCGAAGATGTTGAACAGGACGCTGCGCACCTTGTCGTCGGACAGGACGATCCCGAGCGCGGTCGCGATCTTGTCCGCGGAGGCGCCGCCGCCGACATCGCAGAAGTTGGCGGGGCGGCCGCCGACCTGGGCGATCACGTCGACGGTGCTCATCACGAGTCCCGCGCCGTTGCCGAGGATGCCGACGTCGCCGTCGAGCTTGACGTAGGCGAGATCCGCCTCGCGCGCCGCCTGCTCCTGCGGGTCGGCCGCGGCCAGGTCGCGCATCGCCTCGACGTCCGGGTGGCGGTAGAGGGCGTTGTCGTCGACGGTCACCTTGGCGTCCGCGGCGAGGAACGTGCCGTCGTCGAGCAGGACCAGCGGGTTGACCTCGACGAGCATGCAGTCGCCGTCGGCGAAGACGCCGTAGAGGGCGGCGAGCAGCGGCGCGAGCGCCTTGCGCTCCTCGACGGGCACGCCCGCGGCGGACATCAGCCGCTGGCCGTGGAAGCCGCGGTAGCCGAGCGCCGGATCGACGTGCAGGCGCGCGAGCCGGTCGGGATGCTCCTCCGCGACGGCCTCGACGTCCATGCCGCCCATCGTGGTCAGCATCAGGAGCGGCATCTTCGCGGCCCGGTCGAAGGTGATCGAGACGTAGTACTCCTTCGCGATCGCGACCGCCCGCTCCACGAGCAGCCGGCGCGTCACGTGGCCCTTGATGTCGAGGCCGAGGATCGCGTCGGCGGCCTCGTGGGCGGCGGTGGGCCCGTCGACGACCTTGACGCCGCCGGCCTTGCCGCGGCCGCCGGTCAGGACCTGCGCCTTGACGACCACGCGCCCGCCGAGGTCCTCGGCGCCCGCGCGCGCCTCATCGGATGTGAACGCCACGCGGCCGTCGGCGATCGGGATGCCCGCGCGCGCGAACAGCTCCTTGCCCTGGTGCTCGTACAGGTCCATGCCCTACATCCCCTTGTACTCGGGCCCGCTGCCGCCCTCGGGCGGCGTGAAGCGGCCGCCTTTGGCCGTGATCGCGCCGCACTGGACGCAGTTCGACGGGTCGAGGTGCACGCGCACCATCCCGTCGGACGACTCGGAGCCCTCGACGATCTCGTAGACCTGGGCCGGGCACATGCTGGCCCACGCCTGCGCGAGCTCGCGCGGCACGCGGCCCGGGCGGATCCGGATGTGGTTCGGCTGGTCGTCGCGCGTCTTGTTGCCCGACAGGAACACGCTCGACAGCTTGTCGAACGTGTACGCGCCGTCGGGGGTGGTGTAGCGCGAGCCGAGGTCGGCCATCTCATGGTGGCTGTCCGCCTCGAAGGGGACGGCCGTGCGCGGGATGCGGCCCTTCGTGGCCGTGATCAGCGGCACCTTCGCGCCGCCGACGACGAGGCCCGACTGGAACATCTGGCGCATGTTGCGGACCTCGTGCAGGTCGCGGCCGATCTCGCCCGCGCGCACCATCTCGTCGTACGCGTGCAGGGCGCCGGGCGAGCCGAGGTCGAAGCCCGCCTTGAGCGCGCCGTGGATCGCGATCGCGGCCTGCATGCCGGAGCGGATGGCGTAGTGCACGCCCTTCAGGCGCGGCACGTTGACGAAGCCGGCGGCGTCGCCGACGAGGAGGGCGCCGGGCAGGTCGAGCTGGTCGGGCAGGGCGTACCAGCCGCCCTCGGGGATGATCTTCGCGCCCCACTCGACGCGCTCGCCGCCCTCGAGGATGCGACGCACGAGGGGGTGCAGCTTAAGCTCCTGCAGGAGGTCGTGGACGGACAGGCTCGAGTCGGCCCAGTCGAGGCCGACGACGAGGCCGATCGAGACGTGCTCGGGGCCCATCGGGTAGATCCACGAGCCGCCGAACTCGCGGTACATCTTCGCGCCCCGCAGGGGCCAGCCGAGCGTGTGGATGATGCGGTCGAGCGGGCGCTCCACCTTCCACAGCTCCTTCACGCCGAGGGCGTAGATCTGCGGGTACGGGCTGCCGACGCCGAAGTGCCCGAGCGCCGCCTCGCGCAGCTTGCCCTGCGCGCCGTCGGCGAGCACCGTGGCCTGCGCGAGCACCTCCGTGGCGGGCGCCGCGCCGGGCTTCTCGGCGCCGTCCTTGTCGAGCCCCTTGACGCCGGTGCGCACGCCGGCGACGCGGCCGTCCTCGACCAGCAGGGTCTGCGCGTCGGTCTCGGGCAGCACGTAGGCGCCGAGCTCCTCGGCGCGCTCCGCGAGCCAGCGGTTGAGCGCGGACAGGCTGAGCGCGTGGTTGCCGTGGTTCCTGAACTCCGGCGGCGTGGGCAGGCGGATGTGGCGCCTGCCGTTCGGGAGGAAGTAGACGCCCTCCTTGTCGACGGGCCCGTACGTCGGCAGATCGGCGTCGGACAGGTCGGGGAAGAGGTCGCGCAGGGGCTGCGGGTTGACCATCGCGCCCGACAGCGAGTGCGAGCCGACGGCCTTGCCCTTCTCGACGACGACGATCGGCACCTCGCCGAGCCGCTCGAGCGACTCGGGGTCATCGGCGAGCAGCTGGCCGAGCTTGACGGCGCAGGCCAGGCCGGCCGCGCCGCCGCCGACGATGCAGACGCCGGCGGGGATCCTGAGGTCCTCGGGGGCGCTCGGCGCGGCGACCGCCGCGGCCGGATCGTACGGGGGCGGGTAGTCGCTCGGCAGCACGCTCATATCGTCCGGCACCATAGCCGCACCGGCGCGTGTACGGCCCCCTAGGGGGCGGTCCGCAGGACGGCCTCGAGCGTGGCGCGGTGGTGCTCCCACATCGCCTCGCAGGCCGCGTGCCCGTCGCGCCCGCTGAGGGCCCGCACGATGTCGTCGTGGTGCTCGTCCTCGTCCTCGATCGGCAGCCGCAGGCCCGACATCGCGAACACCGTCGCGTACAGCTCGGCGCGGCGCGCGCTGATCTCCGCGACGAGGTCGCGGTTGCCGGACGCGGCGGCGATGGTCAGGTGGAAGCGGTTGTTCAGGAGCCCCAGCTCGCGCGGGGCGCGCGTGCCGGAGATCTCCGCGGCGAGGTCCTCGAGCACCCCCACCTCCTCCGGCGTGATGCGGTCCGCGGCGAGCCGCGCGGCCTGCGCCTCGAGCCCGCCGAGGATCTCCGCGCGTCGGCGCAGCTCGGCCGGGTCCTCCGAGCCGCCGCCCGCGAGCAGGGCCTTGTCGGACGACGCCACGAACGAGCCGCCGAGGCGGCCGCGGTGCGTCACGAGCAGCCCGTCGGCGCGCAGCTCCGAGAGGGCCGCCCGCACGGTCATGACGCCGACGCCGATGCGCTTCGCGAGCTCCGTCTCAGCCGGCAGCCGATCGCCGTCGCGCAGCACGCCGAGCACGATCGCCTGGCGGATCCGGCGCGCGACCTCGTCGACGGCCGTCGGCGTGTCGATCGGCTCGAACACGGCGTCGCGGACGTACATCGGCTCGCCGTCGCGCAGGTCCTCTCCCGTCGCCATATGGCCGGGCACCATAGACGACCCGCCGCGTCCGCGGCACGACCCTGACGGCACCTAGCTGTCGGCGAGCTCGATCAGCGCCTGGCCGGCCTGGACGGCCTGCCCGGCCTGCGCGAGCACCTGGCCGACGACGCCCGCGTGGAGCGCCGTCACCTCGTTCTCCATCTTCATCGCCTCGACCACGGCGACGACCTGGCCGGCCTCGATCTGATCGCCCTCCGCCACCTCGACGGCGAGCACGGTGCCCTGCATCGGCGAGACGATCGCGCCGTCCGCGGCGCCGCCGGCCGCGCCGGACTGGCGCACCCGGATCCGCTCGCGGGCCTCCTCGGCGCCGGCCTGGCCGGGCACGCGCAGGACGACGTCGTAGCGGCGCCCCGACACCTCGACGGCGACGCGGCGCGGGACCGTCCCCGCCCCGGCCGCGGCGGGCGCCGCCGCTGCCGTGGCGTCGCCGTCATCCGCGAGGGCGGCGCATTCGTCGGCCCAGCGGCCCTCGACGAGGCCCGCGCAGGTCTCGCCCGCGATGAACTCGGGGGCGCGCATGACGATGCGGTGCATGGGCAGCAGCGTCTTCGGGCCGACGATCTCGTACTCGTCGAGGGCGCGGCGCATGCGCGCGATCGCGCGCTCCCGGCTCGTGTCCCAGACCAGCAGCTTCGCCACCATCGGGTCGTAGCGGTCGTTGATCTCGCCGCCCTCCTCCACGCCCGACTCGACGCGCACGCCGGGCCCGCTCGGCGGGCGATGGCGCAGCAGCCGGCCGGGCGACGGGGTGAACCCGTTGCCGGGATCCTCGGCGTTGACGCGGCACTCGATCGCGTGGCCGCGCAGCACGATGTCGTCCTGCGCGTAGCCGAGGGGATGCCCGGCGGCGACGAGGATCTGCTCGCGCACGATGTCGACGCCGGTGACGAGCTCCGTGACGGGGTGCTCGACCTGCACGCGCGTGTTCATCTCGAGGAAGTAGAAGTCGCCGTGGCGGTCGAGCAGGCACTCGACGGTGCCCGCGCCGACGTAGTCGACGGCCTGCGCCGCGGCCACGGCCATCGCGCCCATGCGGGCCCGCAGGTCCTGGTCGACGGCGGGCGAGGGGGCCTCCTCGACGATCTTCTGGTGACGGCGCTGCAGGGTGCAGTCGCGCTCGCCGAGGTGGATCACGTTGCCGTGCGTGTCGGCCAGCACCTGGATCTCGACGTGGCGCGGGTCCTCGACGTACTTCTCGACGTAGACGGCGCCGTTGCCGAACCAGGCCTCGCCCTCGCGCTTGGCGGCCTCGAGCGAGCGCTCGGCCTCGGCGGCCTCATGGACGACCTTGAGGCCGCGCCCGCCGCCGCCCGCGCTCGCCTTCAGCGCGATCGGCCAGCCGTACTGCTCGCCGAGCTCGATCACGCGCGCGGCGTCCGTGATCTCCTCCGTGGTGCCGGGCACGATCGGGACGCCGGCCTCGGCCATCAGGATGCGCGAGTTGATCTTCGAGCCCATCGCGTCGATCGCGCTCGGCGGCGGCCCGATCCAGACGAGGCCCGCCGCCTCCACCGCGCTCGCGAACGGCGCGCTCTCCGCGAGGAAGCCGTAGCCCGGATGGATCGCCTCGGCGCCCGTGCGGCGCGCGGCGTCCACGATCCGCTCGATGTTCAGGTACGACTCGGACGGCGCGGCCGCGCCGAGCAGCACCGCCTCGTCGGCGTAGCGCACGTGCGGGGCGTCCGCGTCCGCCTCGGAGTAGACGGCGACGGCGCCGATCCCGAGCTCGCGCAGCGCGCGGAACACGCGGATCGCGATCTCGCCGCGGTTCGCGACGAGCACGCGGCCGAACGGGGGCGTCATCCGCGCATCCCGTCGTCGAGGAGCTCGCGCGCGGCCTGCCTCCGCCACGCGCTCGCGTGCGCCGGGTGCCCCGCCAGGGGCGCGTCGCGCTCGACCCGGGCCAGCGCCGCGCGGATCGCGCGCCGCTCCTCGGCCTCGCGCTCGTCGGCCGTCCGCCCGCTCACAGCGGGATGTTCCCGTGCTTGCGGCGCGGGCGCTCGACGCGCTTCGTCAGCGCCGCCTCGAGGGCGTCGACGAGCGCGATGCGCGTCTCCCGCGGCGGGATGACATCGTCGACGAAGCCGCGCTCGGCGGCCGTGAACGGGTTCGCGAAGCGCGCCTTGTAGTCGGCGATCAGCTCCTCGCGGCGCGCGTCCGGGTCGGCGGCCTCGGCGAGCTCCTTGCGGTAGACGACGTTGACGGCGCCGTCGGGGCCCATCACGGCGACCTCCGCCGTCGGCCAGGCCAGGTTGACGTCGGCGCGCAGGTGCTTCGAGCCCATCACGTCGTACGCGCCGCCGTACGCCTTGCGCGTGATCAGGGTCAGCTTCGGCACGGTCGCCTCGCCGTACGCGTACAGGAGCTTCGCGCCGTGGCGGATGATGCCGCCCCACTCCTGCTCGGTGCCGGGCAAAAAGCCCGGCACGTCGACGAGGGTCAGGATCGGGATCCCGAACGCGTCGCAGGTGCGCACGAAGCGCGCCGCCTTCTCCGACGAGGCGATGTCGAGGACGCCGGCGAGCTGGCCCGGCTGGTTGCCGACGATGCCGATCGGGTGCCCGTTGAGGCGCGCGAAGCCCGTCAGGATGTTCATCGCGTACGACGGCTGGATCTCCATGAAGAGGCCGTCGTCGACGACCGCGCGGATCACCTGGTGCATGTCGTACGGCTTGTTCGGGCTGTCGGGGATCAGCGTGTCGAGCTCGGGGCAGAGCCGGTCCGCCGGGTCGTCCGACGGCGCCCACGGCGCCGGGTCGAGGTTGTTCTGCGGCAGGAACGAGAGCAGCGCGCGGGCGTCGGCGATGCAGGCCGCCTCGTCCTCGGAGACGAGGTGGCAGACGCCCGACTTCTCGGCGTGCGCGTCGGCGCCGCCGAGCTCCTCCATCGTCACCTCCTCGCCCGTGACGGCCTTCACGACGTCGGGGCCGGTGATGAACATGTGCGACGTCTCGCGCACCATCAGGATGAAGTCGGTGATCGCCGGCGAGTAGACGGCG